>JBMLRS010000282.1:0-24981 GCA_049240905.1 Elsteraceae bacterium | reverse complement strand
CACGAGCGGGCCGGAGAAGAGCGTGGCGATGGTGATCAGCACATGGCGGGCGTCGAGCAGCACCCCCGGACTCGGCGTCGCCGCGGCGAACACGCCGTAGCTGATGATCAGGCTGAGGATCGCGGCCTCGCCGACGAGGCGCCAGCGGTTCTCCCGATCCATCGGGCCGCGCCTGATCCAGCAATAGCCGGCCACGCCGCAGAACAGCACGGCCAAGGTCTCGCCCGCGGAGATGAGGATCGACAGGATGTCGCTGCTTTCCATGGCTTCCGGCGCGCCTCCTCTCGCTGCGCCGGACCCTATCAAAGGACGATCTGGACCGACCAGAGCACAGGTTTGCATACCGCCACGCAAAGGTATGGCCGGACCAACCCTGCGCGCTAGCAAACCTCTGAGCAGCGGCGCGCGCCGAGGAGCGCGGCTATCCCTCTCAACCATGAGCAAGACGACCTGTCGCGAATCCCCTCAACCGATCGCGCCGCCGTCTTTGCCATGCGTCGCCGTCATCGACGACGACGCCGACTTTCTTGAGTTCATGGAAACGTTCGTGCGGCGCCTCGGCTATCGGGTGAAGACCTTCAAGGGCCGCCAATTGTCCGAGACTCTGGGATCAGCCTTCGACGCCGACCTGGTGCTGACGGATCTGTACATGCCCGACCTCGACGGCGTGCAGATCCTGCGTCTGGCCGGTCGGATGCGGTCGCCGCCGCCGATCATCCTGATGACTGGGGGAGAGCCGGACATCGCCCAGCTCCACTCGCGCGCCGCCTCCGCCTTCGCCGCGCGATCGCTGATCCGCAAGACCGACATTCCAAAGAACCTGCCGGCGTTGCTGGCGCGCCTTCTCGATTAGGGCCGAGGCCCGAGGATCTCCTTCCGAAAAACATTGGCGTCACCGCGCTCGGCCCAGATCACCTCGATACAGGGGCGAACCCGCCACGCGCGAGCGAGGTTTCGCGCACCCTCTGGGAGGCGACCAAGGCCGCCGCCGACCTGCTCGCCTTGACGGCGGACCGGGGCTTGGCGCCCTATGGTCGATCAAGACCCGTCATAACAGGGCGTCAAATGACCAAAACCTACGTCTCTCATCTCGAATGTTCGCTGACCGGCAAGCGCTATGAAGCCGGCAAGATACATGGCCTGTCCGAGGCCGGTCGGCCCCTGCTGGTGCGCTACGACCTAGAGGCCATGGCCAAGGGCTTCACCAAGGCCGATCTGGCGCGCCAGACCGACCCCGGTTTCTGGCGATACGCCGCCATGCTGCCGGTGACCAAGCCGGAGAACCGGATCTCGCTGGGCGAGGTGGTCACCCCGCTGGTCCCGCTGGAGAATTCCGCCAAGGCCTTCGGCGCGAAATCCGGCAAGGCGCTGGTCAAGGACGAGGGACGCCTGCCGACCGGCTCCTTCAAGGCGCGTGGGCTTTGCCTCGCCGTCTCCATGGCCAAGGAGTTCGGCATCAAGCATCTGGCGATCCCGACCAACGGCAACGCCGGCGCCGCCATGGCCGCCTACGCCAGCCGCGCCGGGATCAAATCCACCGTGCTCTGCCCGGACGACACGCCGGAGATCAACATCCGCGAGATCCAGGCGCAGGGTGGCGAAACCTGGCTGGTCAACGGCCTGATCAATGATTGCGGCAAGATCGTCGGCGGCGGCAAAGAGGCCGTCGGCTGGTTCGACACCTCCACCCTGAAGGAGCCCTACCGGATCGAGGGCAAGAAGACGATGGGGCTGGAGCTGGCCGAGCAGATGGGCTGGAGCTTGCCGGACGCGATCTTCTACCCCACCGGCGGGGGAACCGGCCTGATCGGCATGTGGAAGGCCTTCGCCGAACTGAAGGCGATGGGCTGGATCACCGGAAAGCTGCCGAAGATGATCGCAGTGCAGGCCACCGGCTGCGCGCCGATCGTGAAGGCCTGGGCCGCGGGCGAGGAGCACGCGCCCTTGTGGGAGGGCGCCCATACGGTGGCCGCCGGGATCCGCGTGCCGATCGCGGTCGGCGATTTCCTTATCATCCGCGCCGTGCGGGAATCCGGCGGCTTCTGCATGGCGGTGGAGGACGCGGACATCATGGCCGCGCGCGACCGCATCGCCGCCGAGGACGGCTTCCTGCTCTGCCCGGAAGGCGCGGCGACGGCGGTCGCCTACCAACAGGCGCTAAAGCAAGGCAAGGTCAGCGCGGACGACAAGGTGGTGCTCTACAACTGCTCGACCGGTCTGAAATACCCCATGAACCCGGTCAGCCATCGCCTGGATAAGGACAAGCCGATCGACTATGCGCAGTTCAAGGCGTAAGCGAGACGCGCGCGCTGAACGGAGGGCCGCGCGCATCTCATAAATATTTTACCGCCCTGAAAGAAGCGATCCCCGCTTCGCAATTCGTTACAGAGAGTTTCTTGCGGAGGAGGCCGCGAACTCTTTAACTCGGGCCGCTTCTGATTGAAAGACACGGCTCCTCCATGCTGCCTCCTCGCCCTCGCCTTGTTCTTGGCGCCTGCTTTCTTTTGACCGCGGCGACGGCGATCGCCGTCGGCGCTCCCGCTCTCTTCAAGCCCTCGGTTTCGGCGCCGGCGAAAGCGGCGTTCGACCTCGCCGCGCCCCGGCCGGTTGTGGCGCTGGGGCGGTTGGAGCCGATCAGCGAAGTGATACGGCTGGCGTCGCCAACCAATGCGGGGCAAGGCGCGCGGATCGCTCGGCTGCTGGTCGAGGAGGGCGCGCTAGTCACGGCCGGTCAGGTTTTGGCGGAGCTGGACAGCCTGGCGCGCGGCGAAGCGGAGCTGAAGGCGGCCGAGGCCGATCTCGCGCTGAAGGCGGCGCAGCTCGCCCGCGCCCGGCTGCAGACCGAGGCGGATCTTGCGGCCCGGCGCATGGAGCTGGCGCGCGCGGAGGCGGATCTCGCCGTGCGCGGCGCGGTTCTGCACCGCAGCGCGACCCTCGCCAAGGAAGGCTTCACGTCGACCGAGACCCTGGAGGCCAGACGGTTGGAGCGCGAGCGCGCCCAGCACACCGCCGAGGAGGCCCGCGCGCGGCTGGCGCGCGCGCAGGCGATCGAAGGCGGCGCGCCGGTCGACGTCACCGTCGCGCAGCGCGAGTGGGCGGCGGCCGAAGCGGGCGTGGCGCGCGCGCGGGCGGCGCTGGAAGACGCCCTGATACGAGCGCCGATCGAGGGTCGCGTCTTGACCATCCTGGCGCGCGCCGGCGAACGGATCGGCGCGGACGGCGTGCTGGAGATGGGCGCCACCGATCGAATGATGGCGATCGTCGAAATTTATGAAAGCGACGTCGGGCGCATCGCGATCGGGCAAGCGGCGGAGCTGCGCGCCCCCGCGCTTGGAGCCGCCGCGCTGACCGGTCAATTGACGCGGATCGGCCTGTCGGTGCGCCGTCAATCGGTGGTGAACGCCGATCCCTCCGCCAACACCGACGCGCGCGTGGTGGAGGCGCGCATCCTGCTGGATCCCGTCTCCTCTCAGCGCGCGGCCGACTTCACCCGACTGCAGATCCGCGCGACCCTTCTGGCTCGATGACGCGCACGCCCCTCGGCTGGCTGCAGCTCTCGCACAACAAGGGACGGCTGGCGCTGGCGATGGCCGGGGTCGGTTTCGCCACGCTGTTGGTCTTCATGCAGCTCGGCTTCATGGGCGCGCTGTTTGAAAGCTCCGTGCGCATGCATCGCGGCCTGAAGGCCGATCTGGTGCTGACCAGCAGCGTCAGCCGGCAGTTCGAAGCCTTGGGCAGCCTGCCGCGCCGCCGACTGCTGCAGGCGCTTGAGGTCGAAGGCGTCGCCGATGGCGCGGCGCTGCATTACGGTTCGATCGACTGGATCCATCCGACGACTCAGAAGCGCGCCAGGTTTGGCGTCTTCGGGGTGGAGGCGGAGTCCGACGTCTTCGTCGATCCGGAGATTTCTTCGCAGCTTTGGAGGCTCAAGGCCCCGAACTCGGTGTTGTTCGATCGTGAGGCGCGCGGAGACTGGTCCGAGGCGTTGCGGCGTCTCGACGCCGGGGAGGCCTTGTCGGTCGAGCTGTCCGGACGGCGCGCCAGCGTCGAAGGGACCTTCCGCTTCGGCGCGACCTTTGGCGTCGACGGCATGATGATCGCGAGCGCCAGCACCTGGTTGGCCTTCGCGCCGGCGCGCCCGGCCGGGGTGATCAGCCTCGCCTTGCTGACCGTGACGCCGGGCAGCGATCCGTCGCAGGTGCGCGACGCGTTGCGCGCCCGACTGCCGTCCGACGACACCAAGGTGATGACCTATGAGGAGTTTATCGAAAACGACCTGAGATTCCTGCGCGAAGACAGTCCGGTCTCGACCATCTTCACCTTCGGCGTGGTGATCGGCCTGCTGGTCGGCGCGGCGATCGTCTATCAGCTGCTCGCCACCGACGTCGCCGATCATCTGGTGGAATACGCCACCTTCAAGGCGATGGGCTTTTCTCATCGCTATCTCTTGAGCGTGGTGATGGAGCAGGCGGCGATCCTGACGCTATTGGGCTTTCTGCCGGGCCTCGCTTGCGCTTTGCTGCTCTATCAGGCGTTGGGAGCCTTGACGGCGCTGCCCATCGCGATGCCTGCGGAGCGGCTGTTGATCGTCTTCGCCCTGACCTTCTTGACCTGTTGCCTGTCCGGCGCGTTAGCGACGCGGCGCCTGGCGGCGGTGGATCCGGCGGATGTGTTCTGAGGCGGCCGCGGTGCTGTCCGTCCGCGGGTTGCGCCATCAATTCGGCGCCGGGGAGACCGCGCGACCGGTGCTGCAAGGGGTCGATCTGGAGGTTTCGCCAGGGGAGATGCTGCTGCTGATGGGGCCGTCGGGCTGCGGCAAGACCACCTTGCTGACTCTCGTCGGAGCCTTGCGGTCGGTGCAGAGCGGCGACGTCGTCTTCATGGGCCAGTCCCTCGCCCAAGCGAAGGAAAGGGAGCTGCGCGCCGCGCGCCGGCGCATCGGCTTCATCTTCCAGGGCCATAACCTGCACCGCAGCCTCACGGCGATCCGAAACGTGCGCATGGCGCTGGAGGCGCAGGGCGGCGACCTGAAGGATTGGCGCGCGCGCTGCGCCGACGCCCTGGACAGCGTCGGGCTTGGCGATCGGCTGGAGGATTACCCGGCGCAACTGTCCGGCGGGCAGAAACAGAGGGTCGCGATCGCCCGCGCCCTGGTCGCCCGCCCGCCGCTGATCCTGGCGGATGAAGCGACCGCAGCGCTGGATCGCCAATCCGGGCGCGAGGTGGTGGAGCTGCTGCGCGCCAGAGCTCGCGCCCAGGGCGCCGCCGTGCTGATGGTCACCCATGACAACCGTATTCTCGACGTCGCCGACCGCATCGTGGAGATGGAGGATGGCCGCCTCGTCGCCGCGTCATGCCCAGGCGCCGCGAACTAGACCTTAATCCGCCGCTCGCCGGCGGATCTGCAAGGCTTGGGCGAGCGTGGCGGAGAGGGTCGCGGGCGTGATCGGCTTCGGCAGGTGGAGATCGCAGCCCGCCTCGCGCGCCTGCGCCACATGCTCGGGCATGACGTTGGCGCTGACCATCACGATCGGCGTGCGCGCGCGGCCCTGGCCACGGGCGAGCCCGTTCTCAAAAGCGCGTATCGCGCGCGCGGCCTCCAGCCCGTCGAGGACCGGCATCTGCATGTCCATCAGCACGAGGTCAAAAGCGCCGGCCTGGAACGCCTTGACCGCCTGGGCGCCGTCCTGGGCGATCTCGACCGTAGCGCCCATCGGCTCCAGCAGAAGCCGCATCACCTGCTGATTCACCGGATTGTCCTCCGCCAGCAGCAGGTGAATCGGCCCGTCGACGTCCAGCCTACCGGGCCTGACATCCTCGACCTGCACGCTCTGGTCCATTGACGGCGCGGCGCGCGCCAGCGGCAAGCGGACCTCGAAGGCGCTGCCCTCGCCGGGGGTGGAGCGCGCGGTCACATCGCCGCCCATCGTCGCCGCAAGCGCCCGACAGATCGACAGCCCCAGACCGGAGCCCCCAAAACCGCCGAAGGCCGCGCTATGCGCCTGCTCGAAGCGCAGGAACAGGCGGCTCGCGACCTCCGGACCGAAGCCGACGCCCGTGTCGCGCACGGTGATCCGCACGTCGCACGGGTCCTGCGGGTCGACTCCCTCGACCACGTCCAGCCGCACCACCACGGCGCCCTTCTCGGTGAACTTCACCGCGTTGGAGACAAGATTGCAGACGATCTGGCGCAGCCGGGTCGGATCGGTCAGGAAAGCGCCATCCGCCTTGTCGCCATGCTCGACGACGAGGGTCAGCCCCTTCTCGTCCGCCGAAACCCTGAACAGATTGGCCGCCAGCGTCACCGACCGCCTGAGATCGACAGGCTCCACCGCCAGCGCCAACTTGCCCGCTTCGATCTTCGACAGATCCAGCAGGTCCGACAGAAGATGCTGCAAGGAATTGCCGGAGGCGTAGATCAACTCCACCATCTCGCTCTGGCGCGGGGTCAGGTCGCTCTGCGCCAGCGCGGCCGCGACGCCGATCACGCCGTTCAGCGGGGTGCGGATCTCATGGCTCATGGTCGCGAGAAAACCATCCTTGGCCGCGTTGGCGGCGCGCGCGGCCTCCGCCATCCCAGCCAGCGATTTGTTCGCCTCCGCCAGCTCCCGATCGGTCGCATGCATCGACAGGCCGTTGCCCAGGATCGTGAAGCAGGTCCCCAAGGTCGCGATCGTGGTCAGGCCCGCGCCCAAGGGGCTGGCGACCGTCCAGGTGAAGCTGATCAGCAAGCCCGCCAGGGCGATCAGCGGCCCCGCCATCAGGCACAGCATCAAGGTTCGGTTCTTGTGCGCGCCGATGGCGGCGTAAACCGAGACCGTGAAAAGATCCATCAGGGCGATAAAGCGCGGAATCTCGCCGCCGACGCGCCATAGCATCAAGGCGTGGGCGACCCACAACAAAGAGATGATCAGCGTTCCGCCATAGGCCACCGGCCAGGGAAACCGCGCGCCCTCTATCAGCCTCTGCCGCCGCCAGGCTTCGAAGACCTCCAGGCTCAGCATCGCGGCCGCCCAGGCCATCGCCTCCATCGGGCCGACATAGACGCCCAACAGCATCGCCAGGATCACGACGATCGGCGACCGCAGCCACGCCTTGCGGTCCTCGCTCCGCGCGCTGCGAGTCAGACTATCGCCGATCGGTCCCGCCACCGCGCCCGCGCTCCAATTTCGCCGCTCTTCGACGAGTATTGTTCAGTGCGGGTGGATTTACTGATTCAGCGTGGAGATCGCAAGGAAAGCCGAAATATACACATAGATTTATCGTGTAATTCCTGGTGTCGACGCCTCGCCTGACAGCGACAGCCGATAGACCGCGTCCCCGCGCAGGTCGACCCCCATCCTCACCCAGCCCTTGGCTTGGTAGAACCCTTCCGCCTTGGTTCCCGCCCCAGTGGTCAAAACCGATTGCCGATGCCCGGCGTCGCGCAGCCGCGCCATGGCGGCGTCCAGCAGCGCGCTTCCATGTCCCCGCCCTTGCGCCCCGTCGATCACGAACAGCGCCCAGACATAGCCGGTCTGATGATTCGCGCAGACGAAGCCCTCAACCCCCGTCTCCCCCTCCGAAACCAGGAAGATCGCCTCGTTCAGATACCAGGCGACCTCCGCCGGGGTGACTCGCGCCTCATCGGTGAGGGGATTCTCGGCCGTGCCCCGCCGCACCTGATCGATCCGGGGCAGGTCAGCGGCGGTGGCGGGGCGTAGGCTCATCATAGCGATCTTCTAAAGGCAACCCGATGCATCGAAGCAAGTCCGTCAGATCCGGTTCAACGGCGGCGGCTCTTCTTACAGCGGCGAGATCTATGCGTCGACCGAGCAGGGCGCGGTTCATCGGTTTGCGGTATTCAGGCCATTCACGTTCCAGCGCTTGTTGCGCTCGGAGCGTGTCAGGCGGACGGCGCGCGGCCCGATCAGGGAGGTGGCGCAGCAGCACGGCTTCGAAGCAGGGGATTTGCCAGACGATCCTGATGCCGCACTCGGCCGCCATCCGCCGCGCCCGATCCGCGCGCTCAGGTTCGCGAGCGTTTTGGTCGTCGTCCAGAAAGACGAAACTTGCTTCAGGCGCCGTCCGCTTCCTTCGCTGCATCTCGATCCGGCGCGCCGCCATCTCGATCCGGGCCAGTGGATCGCCGGCGCCTGGGGCCAGTTCTTCTATCTTGAGAAAGACCGAGTTACCTGCCTCGTTGGCAAGATCCTGGAGCAGCGCGGCGTACCCGACCTCCGACGCTCCCTCGCATCCGATATAGATCGGTCGACGAAGGGGAATCAGAGCTGTTCGACGACGCTTCATCCGACCAGCGGAACGCCGCCATAAACGCCGCTCAAATATTTCCGGTAATGGTTCTCATCACGACGGACCTTAACGTCCATCAGGCTGAATAACCGAGTCCGGCCCCGGCGGTCCTTCTCACAGATGACGATCTCCTCCTTCTGGAGATCATCAAGCAGAGCGGCCGAATGGCAGGAAAGCCAGAGCTGCGCGTTGAATTTGTTGCGCCTCTCTGCGTCGTAGAACCAGCGCAACAGCTCCGGCAGCACAAGCGGGTGGATCGCCGCATCCATTTCGTCAATTCCCGCGAGACCGCCACGGTCCAACACCGTGGCGAGAAAGGGAAAGAGCTTGATGAACGCGCGGGTGCCGTGGCTCTCCAGTAACCACGGCATTTCCAGCGCAAGACCCGAATGCTTGAACATCAATACGGGTCCGTCCACGCCGTCTTGAAAGCGCATGCCCTCAACGCCAAGGTCGATTCGACTCAGCTCGCCATTCAGGCGTGCGACCATCTCGGGGTTTTTCTTTAGAAAATCGATCACAGGCTTGTCGAGATGCGACTGTGACGCTGGCTCGATTTGAAACACCGCCTTACGCGCCTCATCGACGAACAAGCGCGCGGTTGGGTGCTGGAACTTGGCGAAGGAGGATAAGACCGTGTGGTTGTTGGCCAGCGTCTTCACAAGATGCTGGAAACCGGAAAGGCTGAAGCTCTTTGAATCCTTCACCGCGCCTTTGACGTCTCGCTCGAACAAGCGCTGCCATTTACCCTGCGCTCCGGGTTTCTGGCGCAACGCTTCCTTCAGGATCCGCGTCGGCGCGCAGTTCGACAGCTCGATTTCCAACTCGTAGCGATAGACGCCGCGTTCTACCGCCTCTCCTTGATGCGCTCGGCGCAGCACGTCTTCCGTGAGGTTCATCGCGCCGCCGAATTCGATGGCGAAGCGCATGGGGCGGTCCATTGATTCGAGATCGTTGAAACGCTCGCAGCCGAAGAAGCCCGACTCTGTCCATTGCACGCTGTCGCGGATCATCGTTGCGATGAACTCAATCGCGCGCAGCACTGTCGTTTTCCCCGAGGCGTTTGCGCCATACAGCGCGATCACCTTCGGCGCGCGCGCCTCACCCCCGGAGAATATCGGCGCGAATCGTCCATCATGATCCTGCACTTTGCCGTCGATCGTCAGATCGAGGATCTGCAGGTCGCGGATGGAGAAAAAGTTCTCGATCTCCAGTCGGTAAAGCATGGACCGCCTTTCGTTCGCCTATAATGGCGAATTCGACGATAAATCGTCAATAAGGCGATTATACAGCAAAAACTATCGTTCTTCTGAAGGAAAGGGCCCTTCTCCCTACTCCGGACTTTGCACCGAGCGGGTGGCGAACACGCCGTGGCTGCGGTTTTTGGTGTGGGGGCGGACGTCGGTGTTCCAGCGGCCGGCCTCGAGCGCTTTCGCCCATTCCGGGCTTTTCAGAACGTCGGGGTGATCCAGCTCGTAGATCGCTGTGTAGGCCGGCGACGGCGCCGGCATCTCCTTCAGCTCGCCGCCGGCGGCGAGAACGAAGGGCCGGCCCTTCAACCGGGTCGCGCTGCGCACGCCCGGCACTTTCAGCAGATAGGGGATATGCTCGGTGTCATAGACCTCGTTGAACAGGTCCTCGTAAGCCGGATCCACGTCCATGGAGACGATCAGGGCGTATTTGGCGTCGATGGCCATCGTTGCGACCCCTAAAGCAAGCTCGCCGCGCCGCGGTCGAGATAGGTGTCCAGGAATTGATCCAGCCTGGGATGCCGGGGCTTGGCGAACACTTCCTGCGGCGTTCCCTGCAGCAGCAACTCCCCATGGTCGAGGAACACGATGCGCGAGCCTACGGAGGCCGCGAAGCCGATTTCGTGGGTGACGACGACCATGGTCATGCCGCTGGCGGCCAGATCGCGCATCACTTTCAGCACCTCGCCGGTCAGCTCCGGGTCCAGCGAGGAAGTCGCTTCGTCGAAGAGCATGATCTTCGGCTCCAGCGCCAGGGCGCGGGCGATCGCCACGCGCTGCTGCTGGCCGCCGGAAAGCTGCGAGGGGTAATGGTCCGCGCGGTGCGACAGGCCCACCTTGTCCAGCTCCGCCAACGCGCGCTTGTCCGCCTCCTCGCGCGGCATGCCGCGCACGGTCACCAGGGCTTCACGCACATTGCCCAGGGCGGTCATATGCGGCCAGAGATTGAATTGCTGGAACACCATGCCGATGCGCGAACGCACCGCGCGGATTTTTGGCTCCGGCAGACGGGTTCGCTTCGAACCCTCCGGCGCGAAGCCCAGGAATTCCCCTTCGATCTGGATCAAGCCTTCGCTCGCCTCCTCCAGAAAGGCGATGCAGCGCAGCAGGGTGCTTTTGCCGGAGCCGGAGGGGCCGATCAGGCAGGTCACGGTCTGCGGGGCGACCTCCAGATCGATGTTCTTCAGCACCTGGGTCGGGCCGAAACTTTTGGAGAGGCCCTGGATCTTGATGGCGGCGTTCATGCGGCGAACCGGAATTTGGAGAGACGGGATTCAGCGAAGCGGCCCAGTCGGCCGCAGATCTCGACCAGCGCCCAATAGACCAGCGCCAGGATCAGCATCGCTTCCACGAAGGCGTAGGATTGGCTGCCGATCGCGCCCACCACCAGGGTCAGCTCCGGCACGGCGATGATGGAGAGGATCGCAGTCTCCTTCAGCATCAGGATCGCCATGTTCACCAGCGAGGGGAGAACCAGCACGGTCATCTCCGGCAGGATGATCCGGCGCACGGTCTGCATCTGCGTGAAGCCGACGCAAGTCGCGGCCTCTATATGGCCCTTCGGCACCGCCTCGAAGCCGCCGCGGAAAATCTCGGAGTAGTAGGCTGCGGAATAGAGCGTCATGGCCAGGATGGCGGCGGGAATGCTGTCGAGCGTCAGCCCGATGAAAGGCCCGCCGTAATAGAGCAAGAAAAGCTGCACCAGGAAGGGCGAGCCGCGCACGACCTCGACATAGACGCGCAGTCCGATCCCCACCGGCTTCGGGGCGTAGCGGCGCAGCAGCGCGACCACCAGTCCCAAGGCGGCCCCGGTGAGGGAGGTCAGGATCCAGATCGCCGTGGTGATCAGCGCACCGGAGGCGATCTCCGGCGCCTTTTCCTGCAGGAGGGCGAGATCGAGGCTCATATCCGGCCCCAGTTGAAGCGGCGCTCGGCCCCGGCGCCCGCCGCGGCCAGCACGCCATTGATCACGATGTAGATCAAGCCGGCGGCGGCGTAGATCGGCAAGGGCTCGAAAGTGCTGGCGGCCAGATTCTGCGCCATCCGGCTGATCTCGATCACCCCCACGACCGACACCAGGGAGGAGGCCTTCAACAGCATGATCGCCTCATTGATCAGCGAGGGCAGGGTGAGACGCACGGCGATCGGCGCGCGAATCCGGCGGAAGATGTCGCGCCGGCGCATGCCGCACATGTCCGCCGCCTCCAGCAATCCCTTTGGAACGGAGAGGAAACCGCCGCGCAGGATCTCGGCCTGGTAGGCGGCCGTGCTCAAGGACATGCCGATGATCGCCGCCACGATGCTGGGCACGTCGATATGGATCACCGGCAGCAGATAATAGATCAGCATCAGCTGGACCAGCAGCGGCGTGCCGCGGAAGAAGCTGACGAACAGTCGCGCGAAGCGCGTCGGCCAAGTCTTGCCGGACAACTGCATGGCGCAGATTCCCGCGCCCAGCACGAACCCGATCGCGACCGAGATCAGGCTGATGAGGATGGTGAGTTGGGCCGCTTTGACCAGCAGCCAGAACAGCGTCCAGCTCATGAGCGCCGTTAGCGAACCAGAATATCGAGGCGTAAATTCATCGATAAATCCTCACCCTGAGCTTGTCGAAGGGTGAACAAGCGAAAGACGGAAAGAGTTTGCGCACCCTTCGAGAAGCTCAGGGTAAGGGGTGACCCAATGCTGCGCATTCTATCAAGGGCGGCGCGCTCCGCCTTGCGGGGAGCGCGCCAGGGGCTCGCTTAGAAGTTCGGCGGCGGAGCGACGTCCGGAGTGGCGAAGGCCACGCCGAACCATTTCTCCTGCAGCTTGGCCATGCGGCCGTCGCCCTTGATCTTGAGGATCGCGGCGTCCACTGCGTCCATCAGCGTCTTGTACTCGGCGTCCTTGCGGCCGGGGAAGCCGAAATAGGACTTCTGGCCGAAGGGCGGCTGCACCAGCTCGTAAACGCCGGCGCGTTGCTGCGAGACATAAGCCAGATTCGGCAAGGAGTTCGCGACGGCGGCGATGCGGCCGGTCGCCAGCTCGGCGTAGGCTTCGTTGTAGCCGGGATACTCCTTGGTCGCGACCGGCTTGGGCAGGGTGGCGCCCCAGGTCTGGAGCTGGGCCAGCTGGGCGGTCGCCTTGCCGGCGCCGACGGTCTTGCCGGCCACGTCCGCCGGTTGCTTGATGCTCGCGTCGCCGGCCTTCTTCATCAGGGCGACGGTGGCCTCGGCGATCGGGGTGGAGAAGCGGTAACGCTCGATGCGCGCCTTGGTGATGGTGGCGGGGCCGGCGACGATGTCGAACTTGCCGGTCTCCAGGCCGGGCAGCACGCCTTCCCAGGGCAGTTCTGTCCAGGCGATCTTCACGCCCATTTCCTTGCCGATCTCCGCGAACAGATCGACGTTGAAGCCGACATGAACGCCGTCCTTGATGAAATCGAACGGCGCGAAAGCGGTTTCCGTCCCCACCTTGAGGGTTCCGGCGGCCTTCACCTTCGCCAGCACGTCCTGCGCCATCGCGCCGGTCGAGGCGGCCCCGACCAGACCGGCCGCGAAGGCCGCGCCGATCATCCAATTGAACAGTTTCGCTTTCGCCATCTTCGACTCCATCTTTCCGCCGCCCGCAATTGGGCGGCCTTGCTGCTGCGCCACAGGCGCGACATTCTGACCTATGGCATGGCGAGGCTTGCAAGATCGAGTCCCATAAGCGCGGCTTCGACTTGCGGCGTCTGCGCGCAGCCCTGCGCAAAGCGCGCTTGTCACGGCGCGAACTCGCCTGCAATCCTGCTCTCTTGGCTTGGGTTGAGGAGCGGAGCATGAGCGAGGCGGTGGGCGCGGACATCAGGGCTGCGGCGGCGGTTCCATCGACACGGCGGCTGCCGATCATCGATTTGGGCGGCGTGCGGGCGCGCGATCCGGTTTCGATGAAGCGCGCGGCGTCGGAGATTTACGACGCCCGCATCGATTTCGGCTTCTTCTACGTCACGAATCACGGCGTGCCGGACGCCGTGATCGCCGACGCCCTCGCCGCCGCTTACGAATTCTTCGCCAAGCCGGTCGAGGAGAAGCGAAAGGTCGCGATCAACGCCAACCACCGCGGCTTCAGCGAGATGGGCGGCGCGCTGATGTATGGCGCGAAGAAACCCGACCGGAAGGAGTTCTACACCATCGGCCTGGAACTGCCGGAGGATGACCCGGCCGTGCTGGCCGGAGAGAAGCTGCGCGGCCCGAACAATTGGCCGGCGGGGATGCCGAAATTTCGGACGGACTATTACCGCTTCTACGAAGAGATCGGGAAATGCGGCGCCGATCTGCTGAGCGCGATGGCGCTGAGTCTTGGCCTGGATCCGGACTTCTTCGCGCCCAGCTACCGAAAGCGCCTACAGCGAACGCAGATGATCCATTACCCGCCGCAACCCGCCGAGTTGGGGGCGGAGCAATTCGGCGTCGCTCCGCACACTGATTACGGCTGCATCACGCTGCTGTGGCAGGACGACAAGGGCGGGCTGCAAGTGCGCGACCGCGCGACCCAACAATGGATCGAAGCCGCGCCGATCCCGGGAACCCTGGTGATCAACGTCGGCGATCTTCTGGGCCGTTGGAGCAACGACCGCTTCGCCTCCACCCCGCATCGAGTGATCAATCGATCGGGCGCCGAACGCTATTCCATCGCGACCTTTTATGACCCGGATTATGGCGCGGTGGTCGATCCCCGACATCTCGGCGCGTCGGAGGCGGACTGCCGCTACGCGCCGGTGCTGGCCGGGGACCATATCCTGAAGCGGATCGCCGACTCCTTCGGCTATCGCAAACAGTTCGACGCCGCGAGGGCGTCTTAGGCCGGCTGCTTACACTCCCTCGCCCTTCGAAACGTTCAGGGTGAGGGAGTGTTTTCAGTGGTGAATCAAACCCTTCCCCTCACCCTGAGCTTGTCGAAGGGTCGAGCGAACGCCTCTTAAGCGAACGCCCCCGCCGTCGCGCCCGCCGGGTTGAAGGCGGAGCGGCTGAGGAGCGCCCCGGCGGCGGCGCGGGCTTCGTCCGCGTTGCGGGCGGTGATGGCGTTCAGCACGCCGCGATGCGCGTCCAGCCCGCCCGCTGCTGCTTCGCCATGGCGGGCGGCCGACGGGGCGCGGCGCAGCGCGACCTTGAACATCTGGGCGATCGGCCAGAAGAATTCGTTGCGCGTCGCCAGATAGATCGACTGATGGAAGCTGGCGTCAGCCGCGGCGAAGCTTTCGGGATCGCGGGCGGCGATCATGCCCTCATAGCCCGCGCGCAGGCGGCCCATGTCCTCCTCGTTGGCGTTTACGGCGGCCAAGGCGGCGGCCTGCGGTTCGATCGCTCGGCGGAGTTGCTGGAGCTTCGCCAGATAATCCTCCACCTCCTTGGTCTCCATCTGCCAGCGCATCACGTCCGGATCCAACTGGTTCCACTGTTCACGCGGGCAGACGCGGGTGCCGCTCTTGGCGCGGGATTCGACCAATCCCTTGCCGTTCAGCGTCCGGATCGCCTCTCGCACCACCGTTCGGCTGACGTCCATCATCTCGCAGATCTGCAGTTCGGACGGCAGCGACTCGCCGGGTCGGATCTCCCCGCGCAGGATGCTGGCGCCAATCCAGTCGGAGACTTGACTATGCACATTGCGCGACAGGGTGGGCGTGGACTGCAGCATGAAACGTCTCCTTGGCTGGGTCGGGATGGTTGGTGGGGTGATCTGGTCGTACATTATCTACACAAAAAATACGTATAATATAAGCGGTACAAGTTGGGAAGAGGTCATTTCATCAGACCATCTCGCGTCGCAGCCCTTGCGACCCTGAAAAACATGGTTCTAGATGCGCTCAAAGACCCCGTTCCGGTTCGGCCCCTTGCGCAGAGGCGCCGAGGCCGAGCCCGCAGCCGGCTACGCTGATCGGGTTACGAACAACGGTAGCCAACCGCCCTCCAGCGATCGCCTTCGTTTCGGGGATCCGCCTTTTCCCGCCTCATGACCATGGACGCCCCCGTGAAGATCCTCCTGACCCACACGCCGTTTTTCCGCGCCAACTATTACGGCGCGCGCAGCCTCAGCGGTCTTCAGGCCCTGGGCGAGGTGCGCCTGCATGAAAGCGACGACGCGCTCGACCCTCGGCAGTTGATCGCCGCCGCGCAGGACGTCGACGTCATCGTCGCCGATCGGCTCACCACGGGACCGGCCGAAATCTTCGAAGCCCTGCCGAATCTCCGCGCCTTCGTGCGCTGCGCGGTCGACATCCGGAACGTCGCGGTGCCGGCCGCCAGCAAGGCGGGCGTGCTGGTGACCCGCGCGGGACCCGGCTTCGTGTCCTCCGTGCTGGAGTTGACCTTGGGTTATCTGGTCGATCTGTCGCGCGGCATCTCGCGCGCGACCGCGGCCTATCATCGCGGGGAGGTTCCGCCCGCCCTGATGGGCCGGCAGCTCGCCGGGGCCAGCGCCGGAATTATTGGCTTCGGCTCGATCGGTCGAGCGTTGGCGCCGATCCTGGCGACCCTGGGCATGCGCGTGATGGTCGCCGATCCCTACGCCAAAGTGGCGGACGCTCGGTTCGAGCCGGTTCCCTTGGACGCTCTCCTGGCCCGCTCTGATTATGTGATCTGCCTGGCCGTCGCCAATGAGGAGACGGAGAAGCTGATCAACGCGGAGACGCTGGCGCGCATGCAGCCGCACGCCTACTTCCTCAATCTATCGCGCGGCGATCTGGTCGACGAGGACGCGCTGGCCGAGGTTCTGGCCGAAGGCCGCATCGCCGGCGCGGCGATGGACGTGGGCCGCGCGCGCGACCAGATGCCCACCCCCGCCCTCGCCAAACTGCCGAACGTGATCGCCACGCCGCATGTCGGCGGGTTGACCATGCCCGCGATCGAGGCGCAGGCGCTGGAGACGGTGCGTCAGGTGGCGAGCATCCTGAAAGGCGAGGCGCCGCATGGCGCGGTCAACGCCGACAGCTGGACCCGAAGCGCGTGACAGGACAGAAACTGATCCCGCCCACCCTTATCGCGCCCAAGGATTCCTGCGACTGCAACCTCCACATCTATGATCCCAAGGCCCCGCTGGCCCCCACCGCGATGGGGCCGGGACCCGGTTGGGCCACGCTCATGGCGTACCAGGCCGTGCAGGCGCGGCTGGGAATCCGGCGATGCGTCGTGGTGCAGCCCACCGCCTACGGGCTGGACAACAGCGTGACCGAGCGCGCCATCCGCGCCCTGGGCCGCGCCGCGACGCGCGGCGTCGCCGTGATCTCCGCCGACGTGACCGAAGCGGAGATCGACCGCCTGTCGGAGGCGGGCTTCCGCGGCGCGCGCTTCCAGATGCTGCCCGGCGGCGCGCTGCCCTGGGAGATGCTGGAGCCGGTCGCCGCCAAGATCGCCGCCTTCGACTGGTCGATCCATCTGCAGATGGACGGCCGCCTCCTGGGAGAGCGCGAGGACCTGCTGAAGCGGCTGCCCGCGACTTTGGTGATCGACCATGTCGGCAAGTTTCTGGAGCCGGCCCCGGTCTCCCATCCCGGTTTCCGGACGCTGCTGCGCTTGTTGGAGCGCGACCGGGTCTGGATGAAGCTGGCCGCGCCCTACGAAGTCTCCAGGGCCGGGCCGCCGCTTTATCCAGACGTCGGCGCCCTCGCCAAGGCCGCGGTCGCGCACCGCCCCGACCGCATGGTCTGGGCGACCAACTGGCCGCATGTCTCGGTCAAGACCCCGCCGGACGACGCCCAACTCCTGGACCTGCTGCTGGACTGGGTCCCGGACGAGGCCGCCAGAACCCGCATCCTGGTGGACAATCCGGCGCGGCTCTACGGCTTCTAGCGACGCGCGCCGCCTCTTGGCGCCGGTTCATTTTCCTCGCAAAGTTTCGGCATGGGCGCCGAACCGAGACAGACCGAAATCCTCGCGCTGTTGCAGCGCCGTGGCTATGTCTCGATCGAGGGGATGGCCGCGCATTTCTCGGTCACTCCGCAGACCATCCGGCGCGACATCAACGGGCTGTCCGACCAAGGGCTGGTAGTGCGCCAGCATGGCGGGGCCAGCCTGCCCTCCAGCATCGCCAATGTCGACGTCGCGCTGCGCCGGGTCGCCGGCATCGCGGAGAAGCAGCGCATCGCCAAGGCCGTCGCCGATCATCTCCCGGATCGCGCCTCGCTGTTCATGACCCTGGGCACCACGGTGGAGGCGATCGCCCGCGCGCTGGCTGAGACCTCCAAGCAGATGGTGATCGCCACAAACAATCCGGAAGTCGCGCGCATTCTCGGCAATTGCGACGGGTTCGAGCTGTTTCTGACCGGCGGCTCCGTTCAGCCGCACAATGGCGGGCTGGTCGGCCCGGCCGCGCTGTCCTTCGTGCAGGGCATGCGCTGCGACTGGCTGGTGATGAGCTGCGGCGCGATCGAGTCGGACGGCTCGGTCTTCGACTATCGCGCTGACGAAGTGGCGGTGGCTCGCGCCATGACGGCGAACGCCCGCCGCGTTTTGGTCGCGGCCGACTGTGGAAAATTCACAAGAAACGCCACGCATTTTGTGGGAAATCTTTCAGCCTGCGCCGCGCTCTTCACCGACGCGGCGCCGCCCGCGCCGATCCGCGCCTTGGCCCGCGACGCGAGCTTGGAGCTCATAGTCGCGGAGGAGTGATATTGATGTTCAGAATTGAAAGAGCGCGTTGCGCTTTCGAAAACGCCGATGCATGCTTTCCTCAACAAGCGACCTCGCCGCCAGGCCTGCCCGGCGAAGCGGAGCGCCAGGGGATGAAACGAGGCAGCGGCCGAAGCCAGCATTCGGTCGGGACGGGAGTCCAGTCGTGACCACGCTCGACGGCAACCGAGCTCCGCCGCTCTCGCAGGCGGAAATCGACGCGTTCCACCGCGACGGTTTCGTTTTGCCGGAATTCCGCATTCCCCAGCGCCATGTCGAGAATATGCGGGATTCGGTCGACGCGCTGATCGCGCGCAATCCCGAGCTTCGGCCGGAACAGCTGGTCAATCCGCATCTGGCGCCCTGGAACAACCTGCCCAACCCTTACCGCGCCTGCGCTTTCGATCCGGGCCTGCTGGATCTGGTGGAGCAGATCCTGGGGCCCGACATCATTTTCTGGAGCTCGCATCTGCTCTGCAAGCCGCCCGGCGACGGACAGGCGATTCCCTGGCATCAGGACGGCGAATACTGGCCGATCCGCCCGCCCGCCACCCTCACCGTGTGGGTCGCGCTCGACCGCGCGGACGAGTTGAACGGCGCGATGCGCATAATGCCGCGGTCCGACCGCGTGGTCCTGCCGCATGTCGTCGTCGCGCGCAGCCATTTCCGTCAGGAGATCGAGGCGGGCGCGATCGACGAGAGCCGCGCGGTCGACGTGGTGCGCGATCCCGGCCAGATCTCCTTGCACAACATCCACACCGTGCACGCCTCGCGCCCGAACGGCTCGAACCGGCGGCGCGCGGCGATCATCTTCCGCTACATGCCCGCCACTTCAGTGTTCGAGCGGGACGCGACGTTGCTGCGCGGCAGGGTGACCTATCCAATCTGGGACACGCCGATCTTTCTGGCGCGCGGGGTGGATCGAACCGGACGCAACAATTTCCAACACGGCCACAGCGCCGATTTCTCCGCATAAGGAACGCCGGACATGAGCGCAGCCCCTGATTTCTCCGTTTCTGGTCAGCATGTCTTGATCACGGGAGGAACCGGGGGCATCGGGGGCGCGTTCGCGCGGGCGTTTGTCGCCTGCGGCGCGACCGTGACCATCACCGACGTGAAGCCGCCCGCGGCCCCGCCCCCGCCAGGGATCGACTATCGGGAGCTGGACGTGCGCTCCGACCCGGCGGTGACCGCGCTCGCCGCCGCCATCCCGCGCCTGAACGTGCTGATCCACTGCGCGGGAAGGCTGATCCGGCACAAGGAGCATGAGCCGGAAACCTTCATGGACATGGTGAACATCCATCTGGGCGGCGCGATGCGGCTGGCCACCGCCTTCCGGCCTCAACTGGCCGCCAGCAAGGGCTGCATCATCCATATCGGCTCGATGTACAGCTATTTCGGCTCGCGCATGATCCCGGCCTACGCCTCCGCCAAGACCGCGATCATCGGCCTCACCCGATCCCTGGCCGTCGCCTACGCCGAGGATGAGATCCGGGTGAACGCGATCGCGCCGGGCTGGATCAACACGGAGATCAGCAAGGGCGGGCGCGAGGAGCCCGCCTTCAACGCAAAGGTCATGGACCGCTTGCCGATCAAGCGCTGGGCCGAGCCGGAGGAGCTGGCGGGAACCGCCGTGTTCCTGGCCTCGCCCGCCGCCCGCTTGGTCAACGGCGTCACCATCCCGGTCGATGGAGGCTACGTCGCCAGCTAACTCAGTTCACCAAGACGCCTAACCAAAAACTAATCAAAAGGGGAGGAATTGATGAAACGCATGCTGATCGGCGGCCTCGTCGCCGCCATGAGCCTGATGGCTCAGGACGCCTCGGCCCAGGCCTTCAACTGGAAGAAGAACGAAGGCCAGACCATCAATCTTTTGCTGAACAATCATCCCTGGTCGCAGGCGATCAAGGACATGGCCGGCGCCTTCACCGAGAAGACCGGGATCAGGACCCGGATCGAGATCTTCAACGAGGAGCAGTTCCGCGCCCGCCTCTCCACCCTGATGCAGGCGAAATCGGCCGACGTGGACGTGTTCATGTCGCTGAAGCCGCGCGAGGGCCAGGTGTTCGACAAGGCCGGCTGGTACGCCGACCTCACCCCGCTGCTGAACGACACGTCCGCCACCGCGCCAGATTTCAATTTCCAGGACTTCGGAGAGGCGTTGCGCCGGGCGGAGACGGTGAACGGCAAGCTGGTCGGCCTGCCGATCAATCTGGAAGGCCCCTTGTTCTATTGGCGCAAGGATCTGTTCCAGAAATGCGGGATCGCCGAGCCGATGGCGCTGGAGGATCTGGCCCCGGCCGCGGCCAAGCTGAAGGCTTGCGACCCCAACCAGGGGATCTGGGCCGCGCGCGGCCTGCGCGGCGCGATCGGCTACTCGATCGCTGCCTTCGTCTATAATCTTGGCGGCGATTTCGCCACGCCCGATGGCAAGGCCGGCCTCTGCGAGCCAAAGACCCTGAAGGGGATCGAGCTTTACGCCTCGCTGCTGAAGGATTACGGCCCGCCGGGCGCCGCCAACCACACCTTCACCCAGGTGATCGAGCTGCTGGGCCAGGGCCGCATCGCCATGACCCATGAATCCAGCAACGAGTTCGCCAACATCATGAAATTCCCCGGCCGCGCCGACGATCTGGGCGTCAAGGTGCTGCCCAAGGGCCGCGAAACCGGGATCTCGAAGCCGGTGGTGCTGGGCTGGGGCGTGTCGGTCTCCGCCAATTCCGCCAGGAAGCCGGCGGCCTGGCAGTTCCTGCAATGGGCGACCAGCGCGGAAGTGCAGACCAAGCTGGTCAACGCCGGCGTCGCGCCGCCGCGCACCTCCGTGTTCAGCGGGCCTGAATTCTCCGCCTGGACCGGCGCGGCCCCGATCCGCAAGGCTTGGGCCGACTCTCTGATCGAGATCAGCAAGACCGGCACCTCGGTCTATCAGACCCCGACCGACCGCATCCCCGAGGCGCGGGAGATCATGGGCAACGCGGTGCAGCAGATCTTCCTGGGTCAGGCGACCCCGCAGGCCGCCGCCTGCGCCGCCGACGTGGAGCTTGAGAAGTTGCGCTAGACAGGGCGCAGGGGCCTAGGCCCATGAGCCAGAAAGGCCTGAGCCAGAAAAGCCTGTCCCTGCGCTGGATGGCGGCGCCCGCCGTGATCTTCACGGCGGCGCTGATCCTGTTTCCGATGGGCTACGCCGTCATCCTCAGCCTGAACAATGTGACCGTGGGCAAGCCCAGCTCCTTCGCGGGGTTGGACAATTACCGCCAGATGCTGGGCGACCCGCAATTCCTGAACGGGCTGAAGCTGAGCGGGATCCTCTATGTCGTCTCGCTGACGCTTCAGCTTTTCTTGGGCACGGCGGTCGGCCTGCTGCTGCACCGGGTGGAGAGGTTCAAAGGATTGGTCCGCACCATCGTCGTCTCGCCCTTCATGATGCCGCCTGTGGTGATCGGCATGGTGGCGATCGTGATCCTGGATCCGGGGATCGGCGCGCTGAACTATCTGCTGAAATCCGTCGGCCTGCCGACCTCGCTGTTCTTCGCCTCGCCGGATTGGGTTATCCTGACCGTCGCCTTGGTCGACACCTGGCAATGGACGCCCTTCGTCGCGCTGATCGTGCTGGGCGGGCTGCAATCCCTGCCGCAGCGCCTGTTCGAGGCGGCGGATATAGACGGCGCCAGCGGTTGGCGGCGCTTTCGGTACATCACCCTGCCTCTGTTGGGGCCGACCCTGGTGACGGCGGCGATCCTGCGCTCGGTCGATCTGCTGCGCTTTTTCGACGTCATCTACATCACCACCCAGGGCGGGCCGGGCTACGCCTCCTCCACCCTCAACATCTACGCCTATCGCAAGGGGTTCGAGTTCCTGGACATCGGCTACGCCGCCGCCTTGATGGTGACGCTGTCGACCCTGGTGTTCGGCTCGGTCCTGGTCTTCACCCAGATGCGCCGGAAGGTGGCCTGGTGAGCCCGCGTCTGGCCCGCCTCCTGAT
Organism: Elsteraceae bacterium; assembly: GCA_049240905.1. Lineage (GTDB taxonomy): Bacteria > Pseudomonadota > Alphaproteobacteria > Elsterales > Elsteraceae > JBMLRS01. Next base: position 2,830 of record JBMLRS010000282.1, on the reverse strand, counting down.
CGGCCTGCAGGCGACCGTGCTCTGCGTGATCCTGGCCGCGCCGCTGGTCTGGATGGCGCTGGCCGGTTTCAAGGACCGCGCCGCCGTCACCCGCTACCCGCCGGAGCTGTTCTTCACTCCGACCTTGGACAATTACCGACAGCTGTTCGCGCGCACCGATTTCCTGGAATACACGCTGAACAGCTTCATCGTGGCCGGCGGCTCCACGGCGCTGGGGTTGATCCTGGCGATCCCCGCCGCCTTCGCGGTCTCCTGGCATCGCATGACCTGGCCCGCGACCATCACCCTGTTCGCGCGCATGGCGCCCGGCGCGCTGTTCCTGCTGCCCTGGTTCCTGATGTTCGCGGAGCTGGGGCTGACCGGCAGCTTCACCGCGCTGATCCTGACCCACGCGGTGATCACCATGCCGATCGCGCTGTGGGTCCTGCTGCCCTATTTCGACTCAACCCCGCGCGAGCTGATCGAGAGCGGCCAGATCGACGGCTGCCGGCCGCACGCCATCCTCATCCGGATCATGCTGCCGATGGTGGCGCCGGGAGTGGTGGTGGCGACCATCCTCAGCTTCGTCTTCTCCTGGAACTATTTCCTGTTCGCGCTGGTCTTGTCCGGCTTCGACACCAAGACCGCGATCGTCGCCTCCTTCAATTTCATCGGCGAAGGCGTGACCAACTGGGGCGCGCTGATGGCGGCCGCCACGGTGATCGCCGCGCCGCCCTTGGTCCTCACATTCCTCATTCAAAGACGGCTGGTCGGCGGGCTCTCCTTCGGCGCGGTCAAAGGGTAAGACATGCGGCATGCGATCTTCGCCGGCGAAGGGGAAATCCGCCTCGCCCAGACAGCCGACCCAGCGGCGGGAGAGGGGGAAGCGATCCTCCAGGTCGGCGCCTGCGCGCTCTGCGGCAGCGACCTGCGCCCCTGGAAGCGCGGCTGGCCTGTGACGCCCGGCCACGAGATCGTCGGCGTGGTGGAGAAGAAGGGCCACGCGCTGCATGGCCGGCGCGCCCTGGTCTATATCCCGGTCTGGTGCGGGCGCTGTTCGGCCTGCGCCGACGGCGACGCCCATCTCTGCGAGAACGCGACCGACCTGATGGGCTGGCAACGCCCCGGCGGCTACGCCGAGCGGCTGGCGGTTCCCCTGCAATGTTTGATTCCCGTGCCGGACGACATTCCGACCGATCTCGCCCCGCTGCTGCTGGACACCATTGGCACGGCCGCCCACGGACTGCGCCTGGCCCGGCGGATCGCGGGGCCGGGCCCCGCCCTGGTGATGGGCGCGGGGCCGATCGGCCTTGGCGCGGTCATGGTGCTGCGCCAGATGGGCTACGCCCCCGTGCATGTCGTGGAGCCGGGCGCCCATCGTCGCGCAATATCCGAAAGCCTGGGTGCGGTCGCGGTCGATCCCGCCGGTCTGATTCAGCGCTACGCCATGGTGGTGGAGTGCAGCGGCAAGGACGCGGCCCGGCAATTGGCGCTGGAGATCGTCGCGCGTCACGGCGTCGTGCTGCAGCTGGGCGAGGCTGACGCTTGGCAGGTGAATGAGACCAAGGCGATTCGGCGCAAGGATTTCGTCTATCTCCGCTCCTTCTACTTCCCGCTGCATGAGTTTGACGAGAACGTTGCTCTGCTGCGCGCGGCCATGGCCGATTATCGCCGCTTCGTCGACGCCGTGGTTCCCCTGGAAGGCCTGTCCGATCTGTTCGGGGAGTTCGCCGCCGGCCAGCGGATCAAGCCGATCCTGCGCTTTGAAGGCGTCGCCTGATGAGCGCGGTCTCAATCCGCTCGGTCGTCAAGCGCTACGGGCAGTTGCAGGTGATCCACGGCCTGTCGATCGAGATCCATTCCGGCGAACTGGTCGCCTTCGTCGGTCCCAGCGGCTGCGGCAAATCCACCCTTCTGCGCATGATCGCCGGGCTTGAGTCCTTCCAGGAGGGCGAGATCGCGATCGGCGACCGGGTGGTGAACGATCTGCCCGCTCGCGACCGCGACATCGCCATGGTGTTCCAGGACTACGCCCTCTATCCGCATATGACGGTGGAGGCGAACATGGGCTTCGGCCTGAAGATGCGCGACTTCCCTAGGCCGGAGATCGACGCCCGGGTGCGCGCCGCCGCCAAGGTGCTGCAGTTGGAGCCGCTGCTGCGCCGCAAGCCGCGCGAGCTGTCCGGCGGCCAGCGTCAGCGCGTCGCCATGGGCCGGGCGATCGTGCGCGAGCCGAAGGTCTTCCTGTTCGACGAGCCGCTGTCCAACCTCGACGCCCAGCTTCGGGTCGACATGCGCAGCGAGATCAAGCGCCTGCATCAAAGCCTGGACGCCACCATGATCTACGTCACCCACGACCAGATCGAGGCGATGACCCTCGCCGACCGGATCGTCGTGCTGCATGGCGGCCGGGTGGAGCAGATCGGCGCGCCGCGCGAGCTGTATCATCGCCCGGCCACCCGCTTCGTCGCCGGCTTCATCGGGGCGCCGGCGATGAATTTCCTCCCCGCCGAAATCGCAGCCGGCCAGGCCCGCCTCGGCGACGGCGCGCTGCTGCCCGTGCCCGCGCAATGGGCGGCCTCCCCGCTGGTCGATCTGGGGGTGCGGCCGGAGCATCTGCGGGTCGATCCCGCCGGCCCGCTGCGCACGCAAGTCGATCTGGTCGAGCCCTTGGGCGCCGACACGCTGGTCACCGTGCGTCTGGGCGCCAGCCAACTGATCGCGCGCCTGCCCGGCGACGCCGAGATTCACCCCGGAGACCGCCTGCCGTTATCGGTCGATCCTTCTCACATCCGGATATTCGCGCGCGACGACGGCCGCGCGCTGGAGACAAGCCCATGACAGTAGTCTG
>JBMLRS010000281.1:6858-7511 GCA_049240905.1 Elsteraceae bacterium | reverse complement strand
TGATCGGTCGGCGCGTCCGCGGCGGCCGCCGCATGGGACGGCAGGCATCGGCCGCAATGCTCATGGCCATGAGCGGGAGCTTGCTCAACCGGCGCGCCGGCGCGGGCGATCTGACGCTTGACCATCCCCTCGACCGTGCAGATCTCCATCCAGGCCACAGCCTTGGCTTGCGACGGCGCCGGGATCGCGACGAGTTGCGCGACCAGCGCCAACGGCAGCGCCAGAGCGAAGAAGACCCGCAAGAAGGAGGAGCGGAGGAGCGACATGACGCGGGGACCCTGCCGTCACTACCCGGCGGCGTCAAGCGGCGGAATCGCGCGCCGGACCGCCCCAAAGAGGGGGAGAGAGCGGCGGATCGCCGCGACATGGTCGATCGGGAGGCCCAGCTTGGCCGCCAGATAGTCGAAGCGCGGCCGGATCATCGCCCCGCCGCCGCGATGGCGCCGTCGGAACTTGATCGCACGGCCGAGGCAGCGCGCGGTCGCCTGCGCGGCGTCGCGCGCCGACAGATGAGCGCGGCCGAGATGGTTCGCCATCGCCAGATTCATGTCGTGATAATGCTGCGGCGATCCGTTCAGGCGCCCATCGACCGCATGCGGCGCGTAGCAGACCGGCTGACGCGTCTCATACATTTCGCCCACCCGCGACAGATT
>JBMLRS010000281.1:0-6848 GCA_049240905.1 Elsteraceae bacterium | reverse complement strand
GATCACGGCGGAGAGAAGCGGCACTCTCACGGTCGAACACATCCTCGTCGCAGCCGCCGCCGGCGAAGAATTTCTCGGTCGGAAACAACATGCCGCTGGGGCCGAAGATCATGCGCTGGCGCAGGCTCTCAGCCGGGAACGGTCGAACGTCGGAAGCGTCCAGACTGGGCCAATCGGTCTTCTCCGACAGCGGGGCCGATGTTTGATGATCGACGCCGACGGTCGCGCCGAAGACGAGGCTCGCGGCGGGGCGCGCCTCCAGGATCGACAGAAGGAGCCGCGTGGCGCCCGGCGCCAGAAAATCATCCGCGTCGATCGGCTTCAGGAAACGCAGCTTCGCCCGTTTCGCGGCGCGGTTGGTCGCCAGCGCCGGCCCGGCGTTCGCGGTGCGGAAATAGCTCCAATCCGCCTGGGGATGGCGCGCGATCACGGCGCGCGCGATTTCCGCCGAGTCATCGGTGGAGCCGTCGTCGCAGATGACGATCTCGCTGGGGCAAGACAGGTCCTGACCCAAGATTCCGAGCAGGGTCTGTTCGACGTAGGGGCCCTTATTATATAGGGTGACCAGGAAGGAGACGCCGTATGGCAGGCCTGTCGACGGCATGGGTCGCTTTTTCTCAGGAACAGCGGTTCGCCAGCAGCTACAGGAATACATCTCGGTTATACAGGTGCAAATTCACGCTTCCCGCGCCTCACGCCGCTCTTGCAGCCCCCGCGACGCATGCGCATGGTGCGCGCGTCCAAGACCCTTCGAGTCACCGCCCTGTCCGATCCCGCTTATGACGCCCTGAACCGGGCCGCCGCCGCGATCCCCACCCGCGTGCTGATGCGCCGCCTGCTGCGCGAGCATGTCGCGGCCTATTGGAAGCGCATCGCGCTCGCCATGGTGCTGATGGTGATGGTGGCCGCCTCCACCGCCTCCCTGGCGAAGCTGATGGAGCCGGTGCTGGATCAGGTCTTCACCCAGAAGAATTCGGCGATGCTGCGCGAGGTCGCGGTGGTGATCCTCGCCGCCTTCATGATCAAGGGCGCCAGCGCCTATGGCCATGGCGTGCTGATGAACCATGTCGGCCAGCGGATCGTGGCGGATCTGCAGATCCGCCTGTTCGAGCATCTGCTGCGGGCGGATCTGGCGCTCTATCACGCGACCACGGTCGGCAGCCTGATCACCCGCTTCACCAGCGACGCGACCATGCTGCGCGGCGCGGTCTCCAACGCGATCACCGGCCTGGGCAAGGACATCCTGACCCTGCTCGCCCTGATCGGGGTGATGTTCTGGCAGGACTGGCAGCTGGCTTTGGTCGCTTTCGTCGCCTTTCCCACCGCCGTGCTGCCGATCCTTCGGCTGGGCAAGCGCATGCGGAAGGTCGCCTCCAACACTCAAGATCAGCAAGGCGTGCTGACCGCGCTTCTGGACCGCGCCTTCGCCGGCGCCCGCCACGTGAAGGCGTACCGGGCGGAGGATATCGAGGCGGGCCGCGCGCAGGTCACGATCAACCGGCTGTTCGAGTTGCAGCATAAATCCGGCAAGGTTCGCGCCGCTTCTCATCCGATCATGGAGACCTTGGGCGGTTTGGCGATCGTCGCGGTGATCGTCTATGGCGGCGGGCAGGTGATCGACGGAGCGCGCACCACCGGCGCCTTCTTCTCCTTCATCACCGCGCTGCTGTTGGCCTATGAGCCGGTGAAGCGGCTGGCGAACCTGAACACCAGCCTGCAGGAAGGCATGGCGGCGGCGCAGCGGCTCTACGCGGCGTTGGACATCAAGCCGCGCATCGTCGACGCGCCGGGCGCAACGACGCTGAAGACGCCGTCCGGGGAGATCCTGTTCGATCAGGTCCATTTCTCCTATCGTCCCGATCGCCCGGCGCTGAAGGCCCTGTCCTTGACCGCGCCGGCCGGCAAGACCGTGGCCCTGGTCGGCCCCAGCGGCGCCGGCAAATCCACCCTGCTGAACCTGATCATGCGCTTCTACGACGTGACGGACGGCGCGATCCGGATCGACGGGCAGGACATCAGGGGCGTCACGATCGACAGCCTCCGCCGCGCGATTGGCCTTGTGTCGCAGGAAATCTTCCTGTTCGACGACACCGTGCGCGCCAACATCGCCTAGGGCTCGCCGAACGCGACCGACGCGGAGGTCGTGGCGGCGGCCAAGGGCGCGGCCGCCCATGACTTCATCATGGCGCTGCCCCAGGGCTACGACACCCTGGTGGGAGAGCAGGGGGTCAAGCTGTCCGGCGGCCAACGCCAGCGCGTGGCGATCGCCCGGGCCATGCTGAAGGACGCCCCGATCCTGCTGCTGGACGAGGCGACCTCGGCGCTGGACACGGAATCCGAACGGCAGGTGCAGAACGCGCTGAAGCGCCTGATGCAGGGCCGCACTTCCCTGGTGATCGCGCATCGCCTGTCCACCATCGTCGACGCCGATCTGATCTTCGTGATCGAGGGCGGCCGGGTGGTCGAATCCGGCGATCATGAGTCCCTGCTGGCTCAGGGCGGCGCCTACGCCCGGCTCTACCGCCTGCAATTCGCCGATCAGGCCGCCGAGCAGGTCGCCTGAGGCCGAGATGTCCGTCCGCAAACGCTGGCTCGCCAAGCCCTGGGTGCAGGCGCTCCTGGCCCGGCTGATATCCTGGCTGTTGCGCTTGATCCACGGGACAAGCCGCTGGACCATCGTCGGGGAAGAGCATCTGGAGACGTTGCGTCAGGATCGCGCCGGCTTCATCGCCGGGTTCTGGCATGGTCGGATCATGATGATGCGCTTCCTGTGGCGTGAGGCGACGCCCTTTCACATCCTGATCTCCCCCCATCGCGACGGGCGGCTGATCGCACAGGCGATCGCGCATCTGGGCGTCGGCGCGGTCGCGGGATCCACCACGCGCGGCGGGGCGCAGGGCCTGCGCGACGTGGTGAGGCGGCTGCGCGCGGGCGATCCGATCGGCATCACGCCGGATGGACCGCGCGGGCCGCGCATGCGCGCCAAGCCCGGAATCGCCGCCGCCGCGGCGCTGGCGCAATGCCCGGTGCTGCCGGTCGCCTATGGCGTGCGCCGCCGCAAGATCGCCCGCAGCTGGGATTCCATGGTGATCCCCTTCCCGTTCAATTCCGGCGTCTACGTGATCGGCGCGCCGATCCATCCGCTCCCAGGCGAGGAGATTGACGCGCTGCGCCTTAGGATCGAGGCCGCGATGAACGACGTGACGGCGGAGGCCGACAGGCTCTGCGCGTCGCCCGCGATCCAACCCGCTCCTGAGAGCGCCGATGCGCGCGCCTGAGTTCTGGGCGTCGGACGGCCCCGCCGCGCGACTGCTGAGCCCGCTTGGCGCGCTCTATGGCCTCGCCGGCAAGCTGCGACGCGTCGCGACCACGCCCGCGCGGCTTTCAATCCCGGTGATCTGCGTCGGAAACTTGACCGCAGGCGGAACCGGCAAGACCCCGACCGCCCTCGCCATCGCCGATCTGCTCGCCAAAGCCGGCAGGAAACCCGCCTTCCTCACGCGCGGTTATGGCGGCCGGGAGGCGGGACCGCTGCTGGTCGATCCCGAGCGTCATGACGCTGAAGCAATCGGTGACGAAGCCTTGTTGCTCGCCGCCGCCTTCCCGACCATCGTCGCCCGCGACAGAGCCGCCGGCGGCGCGTTCGCGGTCGAACAGGGCGCCAGACTGCTGATCATGGACGATGGCTTCCAGAACCCCACCCTGGCCAAGGATTTCAGCCTTCTGGTCTTCGACGGCGGCGCCGGCCTCGGCAATGGCAAACTCATCCCCGCCGGGCCCTTACGCGAAAGCTTGGCCGAGGGCCTCGCACGGGCCGACATCGCTTTGATCATCGGCGAAGACAAGACAGGTCTGACGCGGAAGCTGCGACTGCCTTTCTTGACAGCCCACTTGACGCCCGACGCGACGGACATCGCGTCGCTGAAGGAAAAACCGCTCTTCGCCTTCGCGGGCATCGGCCGGCCGCAGAAATTCTTCGACAGCTTGGCGCAGTCCGGCCTGGATCTGCGCGGAACCGCCGAATTCCCCGATCATCACCGCTTCAATCAGGCGGAGTTGGCGGATCTGCGCGCCAAAGCGCGCGTGGCGCAGGCCGAGCTGGTGACGACGGCGAAGGATTTCGTGCGCCTCGGCCCGGCGGACCGAGCGGACATCCATGTTCTGCGCGTCACGCTGACGCCGGGCGACCCCGCCGCCTTCGCCGACGCCTTCAGCCGGTTCGCCGCATGAAGCCCTGGACCCGCCGCACGTTCGGCCATCCGCTGGAGGCAGGACTGCTGCAGATCCTGTTCCGGCTGCTGCGCGCCCTGCCGCTGGACGCGGCGTCGGGCTTGGGCGGCTGGATCGCCCGCACGCTAGGGCCGCTGCTGCCGGTGTCAAAATGGGCGCGGCGCAATCTGGCGCTCGCCTTCCCCGATCGGACGCAGGCGGCGCGGGAGTTAATCCTGCGCGACTGCTGGGAGAATCTTGGCCGCACCTTCGCGGAATATCCCCATCTGCCGCGGCTTCTGGACGAGCGGGTGACGGTGGAGGGGCTGGAGCATCTGGGCAATCTGCGCGACGAGAACGGCCCGGCGCTGTTCTTCTCCGCCCATCTCGGCAATTGGGAGCTGCTGCCGATGATGGCCTCGCGGGTGGGCTTGCCGCTCGCGGGCATCTACCGCGCGGCCAATAATCCGCTGGTCGATCGGCTGCTGCGCCGCCTGCGCGGCAAGGACGCCGCCGTCCTGTTTCCCAAGGGCGGCCCCGGCGCCCGTGCCGCCCTGGCCCATCTGCGCGATGGCGGACGTCTGGCTCTATTGGTCGATCAGAAGATGAACGACGGCGTCTCCGTCCCCTTCTTCGGCAAGCCCGCCATGACCGCGCCGGCGCTGGCCCAATTGGCCCTACGCTATCACTGCCCGGTGTTCCCGGCCCGGATCGAGCGGCTTCACGGCGCGCGCTTCCGGCTGATCGTTGAGCCGCAACTGCTCATGCCCGACAGCGGCGACCGCCACGCGGATGTTCTGGCCACCATGACCGACGTGAACGCCATCCTGGAGCGCTGGATCAGAGCCAAACCCGAAGACTGGCTCTGGCTGCATCGCCGCTGGCCGGCGGAAACGCATCAAGGACGGGCGTAGGTTCCTGTCGCATGGGCGATCACGTCGCCGCCGGCTTCCGGCCGGATCGCCACGTCCAGATAGACCAGCTTTTTTCCCAGCTTCATCACCCGCGCTTCGCCGATCACCGGGGCCAAGGGGGCCATGCGCAGGAAATTGATGTTCAGGCCGGTGGTCACCGCCATGCGCACAGGGCCGATCGCGCCGAGGATCGCCGCGTACATCGCCACGTCCGCCAGGGCGAACAGGGCGGGGCCGGTGATCGCCGGACCGGGGCGGGAGCAGCGTTCGTCCCCCGCGAGCCGCAGCCGGGCGAATCCCGGCTGGATCTCCACCACGGTGATGCCGAGCATCGCCGTGATCGGCAGTTCTTCGGCGATCAACGCCTCGAAAGCGGCGATATCCATGGGGGCTGCGTCGTTCATCGGCGGTTCCTGTCAGCTCAGCGTCGAACCTGTTATCATTTCACGCATCCGATGACACGCCTGAGCGCCCGATGATCGTTCCCTTGACCGCCGCCTGCCTGATGGCCGCCGCCACCGGCTATGGCCTGCCGCCCGGCGCGATGACCGCGATCCTGGCGGTCGAGGGCGGCAAGGTCGGGCAGGCCGTGAGCAACAAGAACGGCAGCCAGGATCTGGGGCCGTTCCAGATCAACAGCGTCTGGCTCGACAGCTTCAAGACCTACTGGCGCCTGCCGGACCGGGCGACGGCGGAACGGCTGTTGCGCGACGACGGCTGCGCCAACGCCTGGGCCGCCGCCGCCATCCTCAAAAGCCATCTGATCTACACGGGGCGGATCGACCGAGCGATCGCGCGCTATCACTCCGCCACCCCGCCGATCGGCGCGGCCTATCTGGAGAAAGTCTCCGCCGCCGCGCGAAAACAGTTCTGCGAAGGGCCTGCGGGCAAGCAACCGGCCTACGCCAGCTATTGCCTTACAGCAGCGACCCCTGCTCGCCGCTCTCCTTAGACGATTTCCCCTTTGACGGCGCGCCGCCCAGCTTCAGGCGGCCGTCATGGAACTCGATCTCCAGCGCCGTTTGCTTCCTGGCGCTGGCGACATCCATCACGACGTCGCCGCTCGCGCCGCGCACCACGGCGAACCCGCGCTCCAGCGTCTTGGCGTAGGAGATCGCGTCCAAGGTGCGGGAAAGCGAGGCCAAACGGTCCCGCTGGGTCGCCACTCCCTGCCGCGCCACGCGCTCCAGCCGGGCGGACAAGGCCGCCACCGCCTCGCCATTCTGGCCGAGATTTTGGCGTTCGGTCCGCAGCCGCGCGGCGAAAGCGGCGTCCAACGCCCGGGTCTCAGACTCCAATTGACGGCGCGACAGCAGGATCTGCGCCTGGGGCGAGGGCAGACGCGCCGCGAACAGGGCCAGCCGCCCGCGCGCCTCCGCAAGCCTGCCGCGCATCGCCTGATCGAACCGCTCCGTCCGGTCGTCCAGGCGCTGCGAGGCCGCTTCGATCAACCGGCGGGGATCACCGAGGCCGCGCCGCAGCCCGTCCAGCGCCAGACGCCGTTCGCTCAAGCCGCGATCCAGGCCGGAGACCAACCGGCGGGCGGCGTCGAACAGCCGGGCCAGCAGCTCCGCGCGCACGGGCACCGCCATCTCCGCCGCCGCGGTCGGGGTCGGCGCGCGGCGGGCGGAGGCGAAATCAATCAGGGTGGTGTCGGTCTCATGGCCGACGGCGGAGATCAGCGGGATGCGGGAATTGGCCGCCGCCCGCACCACGATCTCCTCG
>JBMLRS010000280.1:0-5654 GCA_049240905.1 Elsteraceae bacterium | reverse complement strand
ATCAGGGCGTTGCCGTTCATGAAGATCGCGCCTTCGGCCGCGCCTGAGGCGCGCGTGTTCAGCACGACGTCATGCGCGGTGCCGATCATCGTGATCGTGCCGCTGGCGAACTCGATGTTTCGGTCCGCGAGCAGCTTCAGCGTTCGGATCGTCCCGCTTGTGGTGCTGATCGTGCCGCCGATTTTGATGTCGCCGGAGCTGCCGGAGGCCTGAAGCGTGACATCACCGGCGCTGCTGATCGGCGCGCCGCTTATGACCCCTTGTCCTGTTCCGCTTGAGGAGCCTGTGATGTTCAAGGGGCCAGAACCCAGCGACATTGCGCCGTTCACTCGGACGCCGACCGCCGTCGGCGAGGATCCGATCGCGGAGCCAGTGATCGCGATGGAGCCGGAGCCGCCGGCAGTCAGGCTGGAGCCAGTCGTGAAGACGCCGTAGGTTTCCACGCTCGCCTGATCGCCGCTGCCCCCTGTGATCGTGATTCCACCGTTGGCCGAAAGCGTGGAGGTCTGCACCAAGACGCCAAAGATCTGTGAGGCGCTGTCGCCGAGGCGGCCGGTTCCGTTCACCACGATCGCGCCCGCGCCGGCGGAAAGAGTGGTGCTGAACAGCACGACGCCATTGACGTTGGCGGCGCTGCCTCTGGCTGCGCCGGCGCCGCCGACCCCACCGACCAGCGAGATCGTCCCGCCGGTCGTCGAGATTGTCGAGAACGTTGAGGCGCCGATAACGATCGCGCCTTCGGCCGCACCCGATGCGCGCGAGTTCAGAACCACGTTATGCGCGGCGCCGGTCATCGTGATCGTGCCGTTGGTAATTAAGATGTTTCGGTCAGCCAGCAGCGTCAGCGTCCGGATCGTTCCGCTGGCGGTGCTGATCGTGCCGCCGAAGGTGATGTCCCCGCTGCCCCCGGCGCCGCTCGAGGTCTGGATCGTCACGTCGCCGGTCGTAAGGCCCGCCGTGATCGTCGCCGGGTCGATCGTGCTCACGCCCGCTGGATCGAAGACGCCGCCGGTCAAGCTCCCCGTGCCGCCCGGCTGGATCGTGATGTCCGAGGGATCCAGAAGCCAGGCCCCGGCCTTGACCTTGGCCGTGGCGCCCACTGACAGCGTCTTCTTGCCCGAGGTCTCGACCTTGCCGCCGGGCGCGCTGATCTGACCGTTGAAGCGCGTCGCATCGTCGGCCCAGACCACGATCTTGCCGCCCACGCCGGATTGCGTCGCCTCCGCCGTGATCGACGCGGTCGGCGCGACATAGGTCACCAGCGCGTTCTGCCCATTCGCGCCAGGATCGCCTTTGCCCTGCCAATCGCCGCCGATCAGCACCGTCCCACCGCCGGTCGCGCCCGAGGCGTCGATCGCGGCGCCGTCCATCAGGCCGACCTTCTCGCCCAGAACCGTGACCGAGCCGCCTGCGCCCGCCGCGCGGCTGGCGTCGATCCGGCCGGAGACGCGAACCGCCCCGCCGTCGCCGAATATCACCGTGCCGCCATCCACCCTGACCGCGTCGGAGATCACATGGCCTTTAAGGTTCACGACATTGTCGATCACGCCCTTGGCCGCCCGCGCGGAAATGATAACGTTTCCACCGCGGGCCGCGATAAGGCCGTCGTTTGCGATCAAGGCCTCCGCGTTGGCCGGGGCCTGATCCAGCGGCTGCGCGACCTGGAAGCTGATCAGCTTGTCGCCCGCGAAATCCAGGGTCATCGCCTTGCCGGCCCCCAGCGCCACGCTGCCCGATCGGGCGGCGATCACCCCGTCATTGCGGATCACAGCGGCGGCCAGCGCGGCGTAGCCGCCTTCGCCAACCGTGATCTGGCCGGCGTTCACGATCGCGGCGTCCTTGGCGATCTGGTCGATTTGCGCCCTTCCAGTCGCCAGAAACGCTTGCGCGTCGACCCGTCCGGTCGTCGCCATCAGCCCGCCGACGTTCACCTGCCCGCCGGGGCCGATCAGCACCCCGTTCGGATTGGCCAGCCAGACCTGGCCTGTGGCCGACAGGCTGCCGTCGATCCGGCTGGCTTCGGTCCCCGTGACCCGGTTCAAGGTGACCGAGGAGCGGCCGGGCTGGTCGAAGCGCACCGCCTCCTGCGGCCCGATCGAGAAGCTGCGCCAGTCGATGATTCCCTTCTGGCTGCTTTGGGTCACCACGGTGGTCGCGCCCTGTCGGGTGACCGCGACCGACCCCGCCGCGATCGTCGGCGCCTGCGGGGCTTGGCTTACCGCGCAAAGAGGGAAGGCGAGGAATGAAATGCTCGCGACAGAACCAAGAAGTTTTTGAAAAATCTTATTCATGTACCGTCATTTCAAAATCCTGCGAGGGAATTTGAAGACGGTAGCATTTGTAGAATTAAATCATGGTGAGGATTCTCACTGACTCTATGATTATTCTATGGTCAATAAATAATATATAAAAGAAAGCTCGATCACGGAGTATTTACTAAAGATCGAGTATGCTGAGAGAGCTCTCTGTCCCGTGCGTCCGGCCGCGAGGCAAGCGACGGCGCGCCGCGTCGCCCCGTCCGGCGTCACTTCTGGAAGCGTGTTGAGCAATCCCCCCGCAGGGGGCGGCGTCAGGAGAGCTTGCCGACGGCCGCGGACACCGCGTTCAATATCGCGCCCGACTTCACCAGCCTGTGCGCCTGATTCATCTCCGTCGCATACCAACGGTCCCCGGCGAGGGCGGGCTGGATCTCGGCGCGCACCGCCTGCAGGGCGGCGGCGGATCCGGCGCCGATCGGATGATCCGCGGCGATCGACTCGATCAGCGAGAGGGCCTGGGCGGCCATCAGGATCTCCATCGCGACGATGTATTCGACGTTCTCCACGATCGTGCGGGCCTTGCGCGCGCACCAGGTGCTGTTGGAGACATGATCTTCCGCGTTGCTCTTGCCGGGGATCGAATCCACCGAACCTGGCGTCGCCAAGGATCGGTTCTCCATGACCAAAGCGGACATCGAGCATTGCACTGTCGCGTAGCCGGTGTTCAGCCCCTGCTTGCCGGCCAGCAGATTGCGCGGCAGGCCATAGCTCATCGTTGGGTCGATCAACCGCGCGAGGCGGCGTTCGCAGATCGCGCCCAGATCCGCCATCGCGATCGCCAACACGTCCATCGCCTGCGCCACGTACTGACCATGGAAATGGCCGCCGGAGATGATGACCGAGGTTCCGTCCTCATTTTCAAAAATCAGCGGATTGTCGGTCGCGGAGTTGATCTCGGTGGCGATGATCCCGGCGGCGTAGTCGATCGCCTCCAGAGCCGGGCCATGGACCTGCGGGGCGCAGCGCAGCGAGTAGACGTCCTGCACGCGAGGGGCCGGCGCTTTGCCGGGGGCGCGCGCCTCGTCGGGATAGATCGTCACGCGCGCGGTTTCGGAGCAGCGCAGAGAGCCGGCGGTTATCCGGCGGATGTTCTCCGCGACCTTGCGCTGGCCGGCGTGCGGCCGCGCCTTGTGCACGCGGGCGTCGAACGCCGCCAGTTCGCCCCGCATGGCCTCCAGCGAGAGGCTGACGCCGATGTCCGCCGTGCGGCGGATGCGCTGCGCGTCCGCGATCGCCAGCGCGGCGATCGCCAGCGAGACGGTCGACCCGTTGATCAGGGCCGAGGCGTCCTTCGCCTTCAAGGTGAAATCCAGCGAAAGGCCGGCTTTGGCTATGGCGTCACGCGCGGCCATGCGCTTGCCCTTGTAGAAGATCTCGGCCTCCGGAAAACCGCAGAGCGCGCCGGACAGATGGGCCAGCGGCGCCAGATCGCCCGAGGCGCCGACCGATCCCTTGGATGGGATCACCGGGATCAGGCCCTTGTTCAAAAAATCCAGCAAACGGTCGACCAATTCGATCGTCGGGCCCGAATAGTTCGAGGCGAAGGCGTTGGCGCGCAGCAGCATGGTGGCGCGCACGATGTCCTCGGCCAGCGGCTCGCCGATCCCGGTGGCGTGGGCGTAGATCGTGTTCGTCTGATAAAGGGCCATGTCGGCCATGGTCACGCGACGGTCCTTGAACAGGCCCACGCCGGTGTTGAAGGAATACATCAACGGCGCTTCGTCATGCATCCAGGTGGCGTCGATGAAGCGCCGCGTCGCCGTGATCTTCTCCCGCGCCTTCGCGCCGAGAACGGCCTTCTCATACCGGCCAGCGGGAGTCGGACGCGCGACGCGAACGACCTGAGCGATGGTTAACGTGGCGCCGTCTAGGGTGATGGTCATGCAATATCTCCGCGCCCGCGGTCGTGCGCGGGCAGTCATGCGGCCATAGCATGAAGCGGGCGGGGCGTTAAGGCGGGCGTGGAGATCCGGCGCGCGCCGACCGATTGATTATCGGGAGCGAACTCCAGAAGCGCGTCACCCCCTCTGTCGGCCGTGCGCGGCTGGAGAAGGCCAACGCCCGCGATGTCGCCGCTGGATCATCCGGTTACCGGAAACCGGCAAACCAGGAATCTTTTCGTTCGTAAAAAACTGCGAATTAATGTAAAATAATCTAGACAGTATGTTTTGTAAACAAAACGCGGATCTCGGCGACCTCCGCGTCCCTTCTAGAGCGGTGAGATCGAGGCGGCAGGCGACATGGCTCTGAAATCCTTGATGGCGCGCCTTTTGATCGCGATGACGACGGCGACCCTCGCGGTCTCCGCCGCTATGGCTGAGCCCTTGCGCCCCCTGAGGATCGGGTATCTGGTCAGCGGTCCGGCGCGCTCTGTTTTCGAGGAGCAATTCGAACTGGGCTTGCGCGACTACGGCTATGTTCCTGGTCGTAACCTTGTGATCGATTATCGCTATCAGATCCTGACGCCGCAGGATGTGAACGAGATCATGGCGCTGTTCGTCCAGGAAAGGGTGGACGCCATCTTCGTCTCAACCCGCCACGCCGCGCTTGCGGCCAAGGCGGCGACGTCGAAAATCCCGATCATCTTCGGCGCCGCGCGCGACGCGATTGAGGATGGTCTGGTGAAGAGTCTCGCCCGGCCCGAAGCGAACCTCACGGGCCAATCGCTCCATGTCGGGGATCTGTCCACCAAGCGCATCCAACTCTTGCGAGACGCATTTCCGGGTTCCGGAAAGTTCGGCGTCATCTGGAGCGCGCGTCATCCAGGGTGGCCTGGGGTTTTCATCGCCGACGACGCGAGAAAGGCGGAGCTGTCTCTGGGAATTGAACTGGTCCTGAAGGCGATCGAGGTGCCCGATGGACTTGAACAGGCGTTCACCGAATTGAAAAACGAGGGCGTCGCCGCTTCAGTCCTGGTCGCGGACGTGACCACGATCGCCAATCGGGGGATCATCGGCGATCTGGCTCTGCTGCATCAGATGCCGTTGATGATGTCGAACAAGGCCTTTCTGGCCGGCGGCAGTCTGATGAGCTACGGGCCTGACATCAGCAAAGGGTTCAGGCCGGCGGCGCGGCAACTGGTGCGCGCGGCGAACGGGACTCCCGTTTCGGAGCTGCCTGTGGAGCAACCGACGCGCTTTGAATTCGTGATTGATTTTGGCGCGGCGCGCCGGTTGGGCGTTGATCTGCCTGTCTCAATCTTAAGCCGCGCCGATGAAGTGATTGATTGAAGGCGTAGCCGCGTCTCAAGCGTTTGCGCGACGGATGGACCTCGTCCGCGCTCTGGGCGCGCCTGGGCCCATCATGCGCGCCGCCGTCGCGGTCCGGATCGAACCA
>JBMLRS010000279.1:0-13287 GCA_049240905.1 Elsteraceae bacterium | reverse complement strand
CGGACTATCCTTTCCGCGCGGCGAGAGCGTCCACCGGGGCCACGACGGCCCGCGCCGGGGCCGCCACGAGCAACGTTCATGGCGTCGCCGAGGCCGCCGATCGCCTGAGCGACGCCATCGCCAATGTGAGCCGCGAGATCGTCCGGTCCGCCGAGGTCGCGAACCAGGCGAGCGGGCAGGCGCGAGAAACCGACGCGCATGTGCGGCGTCTGGTCGCCGCGGTGGAGCGGATCGACATGGTCGTGCGGCTCATCTCCGACATCGCGGGCCGGACCAATCTCCTGGCGCTCAACGCCTCGATCGAAGCGGCGCGGGCGGGAGACGCCGGGCGAGGCTTCGCGATCGTCGCAACCGAAGTGAAATCGCTTGCGATGCAGACCGCCCGCGCGACGCAGGAGATCGCCGGTCAGGTCTCCGACATCCAACGCTCGACCGCCGAAACGGTGGGGGCGATCCGCGCCACGATCGAAACGATCGGCGCAATCGACGCCGTCGCCGCCTCGATCGCCATCACCGTCGATCAGCAAGAGGCGGCGACCCGGGAGATCGCGCGCAACGTCCAGGAAGCCGCCCGAAGCACGCGCGCAGTGTCCGAGAACATCGTGGACGTGAGCGCCGCGGCGGCTCAGACCGGCGACGCGGCCTCCGCCGTGCTGCGGGCGGCTGATGACCTGACCGAGGACGCCCGCGTCCTGGAGAACGAAGTGAACGGCTTTCTGGGGCGTTTGCGAGCCGCCTGATCGGCCGGCGCTTGTCAAATCGTCCCAATCGGGGCCTATTTGAGGAGCATGCGCAGCCCTTTCCAACCCGTCCATTTGGAACGTCGATCGGCGACGGGCGGCGGCTTGCGCCGCCTCCGCCGGATCTGCGGCGAGTCCACTAAATGGTGAACGCTTCATCCTCGGAGCGGAGCGCCTATGACGGAATGGCGGAGCGCCGCTCCGCGCGGCGGACGCTCACCCAAAGCCTCGGTTACCGAATTCTTGTATGGATGTTTCCGACGGCGATCGTGATCGTCGCTGGCACCCTTGCGATCAATGGCTGGGTCAACTTCCAGCGCCAGCTTACAGCGCTCAACACGCGCGCGGATCTGACCGTCAAGCTGCAGGCCAGCGCGCTCGCCTTGCCGATGTGGAACCTGGACGACCGCCAGATCGAATCCACCATCCGTGGCCTTGCGCAAGATCCAGATTTCGTCAGCGCCACCATCACCCTGCCGGACGGGCGGGTCGGTTTCCGCTACCAGACCGGCGTGGACCCAACGGGAGGGTTGATCTCCACCAGCCAACCCATCGTCTATCTGGACGGGATCCGCCCACACGCGCTCGGTGAGCTGCAACTGACGCTCTCGACCAAGGCGCTGAAGGAGTACATCGAGGTCGAGCTGTTCAGCGGACTAATCTCATGTCTCCTGCTTCTCGCTGGGCTCGGGGCCGCCTTGTTCGCGGTGCTGCGCGCGACCGTCTTCCAACCGCTCCGGCTGCTTCGCAACGCGATGACCGCCGTGAAGCTTGGCGATTGGCGGACGGTCCAGTGGCAGGGCAAGGGCGAGGTGTCCGTTCTGGTCAACTCGTTCAACGACATGGTCACGGGTCTGCGCGACGGCGAACGAGCGAAGCGTGAACTGCGCGAGAACGTGCGCCGCTACCAGATGGCGCGAGCGGACGAGGAGCGCGCAGCGGCGGCCAACCGCGCAAAATCCGAGTTCCTGGCTCACATGAGCCACGAACTGCGCACGCCGCTGAACGCGATCATCGGCTACACGACGCTGCTCACTGAGGACGCCAACGACGCTGGCCATGAGATGTACCTGCAAGACCTGCGCAGCATCGAGAAGGCGGGTCGGCATCTCCTATCCCTGATCAACAATGTGCTGGATCTCTCCAAAATCGAAGCCGGGCGAATGGAGGTGCACAGCCACAGCTTCAGCATCGCCTCCATGGTGAGCGAGGTGGCGGCGGTGGTGGGTCAGTTGGTCGCCGCGAACGACAACGCCTTCGTGATTGATTGTCCGGCGGACATCGGCGAGATGACGTCGGACCTGACCAAGATCCGTCAGGCCTTGCTGAATCTGCTTGGCAACGCCGCGAAATTCACCCACGCCGGCGCGATAACCCTGACCGCCGCGCGAACAGCGGAAGCGGACGGCGGCCGCGAGATGATCGAATTCGCGGTTCGCGACACAGGCGTCGGCATGACTCCCGCGCAAGCGGCGAAGCTTTTCAAACCCTTCTCCCAGGTCGACAAGACGATCGCCAGCCAATATGGCGGCACCGGGCTTGGGCTGGCGCTGACATATTCCTTCGCCACGGTGCTGGGCGGCGAGGTCACAGTGAGCAGCGCCGCCGGCGAGGGCTCGACCTTCACGCTCCGGCTGCCAGCGCATTTCGAGGAGACCGCGGCGCCCAGTCCGGCTCAGGCTCCGAGCCGCTCCGCCGCCGCGCCGCGCATCCTGGTGATCGACGACGACGAGGACCTAGGCCTCGCCGTGCTGAGCTGGCTGCAGCCGCTCGGCTGGGAGGTGCAGATCGCGGCGACGGGCCCGGAAGGTTTGGCGAGCGCGGAGCAGATGGAGCCGGACCTGATTCTGCTGGACGTCATTATGCCGAACATGGACGGATGGGCGGTCTTGAACGCCTTGAAGTCCCGGCGGGCGACGCAGGGCATTCCAGTGCTGTTGACCTCAGTGATCGGCCATATGGATCTGGCGTTGATGCTCGGCGCCGTCGATTTCCTGATCAAGCCATTCGACGCCCGACAGTTGGTGCAGACATTGACACCCTATCTCGGCGCCATCGCCGCGCCTGTCGTCCTGATCGCAAATGGCGAGGAGGCGGAGCGCGCGGAACTGCACAAACTGCTGCGAAGGCACGGCGTTCCAACGATCGACCGTCGACCGCCGCGCAAGCCTGACATGCCGGACGTGCTGCTTCGCCCGGCCGTGGTCCTGCTCCATGTCGACGACGCTCCCGGCGGCGTCGCCGCAACGGCGGTCGAGGCGTTGATCTTGGAGCAGGAATGGGCTGACTCAAACGTCATCGTTCTCGCCCGTAAGCCGTTGGCCCCGACGGAGCACGCCGCTCTTACGCGAGCCGCCCGAAGCCTGCTATATCGAGATCAGTATAGTCCCGAAGATTTAGTGTCGCTGGTCCGATCGATCATCGAAGAAGCGAGGGGGCTGGCCGCCGCCGAGGCGTCTCAGGCGCTTAACCCCTCCACTGTCTGAAACCGTTGGTTACGTTGAGCCGAGCAGAAGATGGCGTCGATTCTTATCGTTGAAGACAATCCAATAAATCAGGACGTCCTCTCCCGTCTTCTGACGCGGCGAGGCTACACCGTTTATCTTGCGCAGGATGGCGCGGAAGGCGTCGCGATGGCCCGGGAGCATTCCCCAGACGTCGTCTTGATGGATGTGGGGTTGCCGGTGATCGACGGTTATGAGGCGACCCGCCGCATCAAGGCGGATCCAGAGACGGCGACGACGCCGATCATCGCTTTGACCGCGCGCGCCATGTCGACGGACCGGGACGAAGCATTGGCCGCCGGCTGCGATGAGTTCGAGGTCAAGCCGATTGACCTGCCGCGCCTGCTGGCGAAGATAGAGGCGCTTCGTCGCCGTTAAAATGCAACCCAATCAATAGATTAAAAGAGTTCTCTAAAGTAAAATCTGACTTCCTTCGGCGGGCGCGCTCACCCGCGTGGAAGAGCCCATCGCGGTCAGCATGTCGCGCGCGGCCGCCAGTTTGCGGTCAATATCCGCGTCGGTCTGATCCGGATCATGGTGGAACAGGCACAGTTCCTTCACCTTGGCCTTGTCCGCGAGGCGCACGACTTCTCCGACGCAGGAATGCCCCCAACCGACCTTGCTCGGATAGCTCTCGTCCATGTAGTTCGTGTCGGTGACGAGGATGTCGGCGCCATGGCAGAAGGCGGCGAGGCGATCGACATAGACCGGGTCATATTGCGGCAGATCGACAGTGTAGAGTTCATTGTCGGTGACATAGCAGATTGATCGACCTTGGTAATCGAGCCGATAGCCAAGGCAGTAGCCGGGGTGGCTTAGATACATCGTCGAAACGTCGACGCCGTCGACCTGGATCTTCTCCTCCGTCAAATTCCGGAAACTGACGCGCGCGCCGAACTCTCGCATCGTGATCGGAAAATAGACTCCATCCATCTGCGCGCTGATCAGATCCTCGATGCCGAGCGCGCCGTGCGCGCAGCCGAAAATCTCGAACTCGTTGCCCTGCATGTAGAGCGGCACGAAGAACGGCAGCGCGTTGATGTGGTCCCAGTGCGGATGGGTGATGAACATCTTCGCGGAAACACGCTGCTTCAGGCTCAGCAGATGACCGGACAGCCGTTTGATCCCCGTCCCAGCGTCGAAGATGAACAGTCGGTCATTCTCGAATCCCACGGAGATGCAATTGGTGTTGCCACCGTAGCGATCAGCCTGCGGGCCGGGCACGGGCAGCGTGCCGCGCACGCCCCAGAAACGCAGATCGACGCGATCGGCGATGATCGCGGCGATCCTTTCGAGGAAGGCGTCCCTCTGGATCGGCTTCGTGATGAATCCGTTTGATCCGTAGGACCGGGCGCGTCGGCGATCGAAATCATAGGTCTTGGCCGAGACCATCACGATTCGCGTGTCCGCCAGATGCGGGCGTTCTCGCAGTTGACGGCACATTTCAAGCCCGTCGGCGCCAGGCATCATGATGTCCAGAAGCACGGCGTCCGGCTTGGCCGCGCTGACGGCGTCGACGAAGCCTGCCGGCGAATCGAAGGCCTCGACCGAATATCCGGCCTCGGTCAGGAACTTGACCATCATGGCCAGCAGGAACGGATCGTCGTCCACCAGCATGATCCGGCCAGGGCTTCGCCCGGCGTCGGCCTTGGGCGCGTGTTGACTATCGATCGTCTCAATGCTCATGGGCCAGCCTGCCGGGAAAGATCTGCCGAAAAACGCATTTTTGTGGATTGTTCAACAAAGATGGTATCATAGAAATCCAACGAAAGACCCGACTTTCAGCGATGACCTTGGTCGGCGCGGACCCTGGTCGATGGGAGCCCTCTTTGCGCGACAGTGAACTCAGGATATTGGCGGTCGACGATCAGCCGACCAATCTCCTTCTGGTGAAGCGCCAGATGGAGCGCCTGGGGGTGTGCGTCGACGAGGCGGCCGACGGATCTCAGGCGCTGGCGCGCGTCGCTCAACGATACTACCCGATGATCCTTGTGGATTGCGAGATGCCGGTGATCGACGGCTACGAGTTCACCCGCCAGTTCCGACAACTTGAGCGGGATGATCGCCGGCGGACGGTCGTGATCGCGCTTTCCGCGCGCGATCCTTCGGAAGAGCGTCAGCGCTGCATCGACGCGGGCATGGATGAGTTCCTGGTCAAGCCAGCCTCCCTGACCGATTTGAAGGCGCTGATAGATCGCCACCTGAGATATGAAGGCGATCGGCGGTCCGCGCGGGCGGAGGGCAGCGCGCCCGCCGCTCAAGTGATCGATTGGGGCCGGTTTGTGACCATCCTCGGCTCGGACGACCCCGTGGTCGCGCGCGAAATGCTGATGCTGTTCCGCGAGAGCGTTTCACCGACGATCGAAACCTTGGTTCAAGCCTGCAGCGCCCCGGACCGGACGGCCGCTCAGCGTTTGGCGCATCGCGCGAAAGGTGCGGCGAGCAATATCGCGGCGATCGAATTGAGCAAAGTGCTGGAGACCCTGGAGACGATCGCGGAGAGCGCCGATCAGGAAATCCTGGTTCGGCTGGCCAATACCGCGCAAGGCTCCTTCCAGCGCGTCAGCAACGCCATCGAAGCTCGGCTCGCCGCCTGATCAACTGGTTCTGAAAACGCGGGCGTGCGCGCGACGGGACTGGAAATAGACCGTCTCGTTTTCGGTGCCTGGCTCATACCCGCCGCCTGCGATCCCGACATTTCGGATCGAGGGGTGGCCGCGGACAAACTCCTCGTTGATGTCGACGCCGAGGCCAGGCCGATCCGGGACGATCAGATGGCCGTCCTCCAACGTCAGGTGATGCGTCAAGGTCTCAGCCCGCCCCGGCCAATCATTCTCGATCCGCTCGAGCATCAGCGCGTTTGGAATCGCCGCCAACAAATGAACGGCGGCGTACTCCGCGACCGGACCCAGGCTGCCGGAATGCGGCGCCATGGTGATGCCGTGCGCCTCCGCCATGCCCGCGATCTTCTTCATTTGGGTGATGCCGCCGGCGCGGCCCGTATCGGGCTGCACCACGGCGACGAGATCGCGCTCGATCAACGGGCGCAGGCCCCATATCGTGCCAAGCCGCTCCCCCGCCGCGAGCGGGACGCCGACGGCGTCGCGGATGCGCTCGTACGCGTCGGTCATCTCCGGCGCGACGGGATCCTCGATGAACAGCAGGCGATAAGGCTCGAGCGAGCGGCCGAGGACGATCGCCTCCGCCGGCGTCATCCAGGGCGGGCCGTGCAGATCCACCATCAAGTCGATGTCCGGCCCGATCGCCGCCCGAATCGCCGCGACCTTGTCCAGGGGACGGGCGACGCCGCCGGTCTTCACGGCGGTGATGCCGCTGGCGACCACGGCTTTCGCCACTTCCGGGGTGCTGGCGTGGGTGTAAATTCGGATGCGGTCGCGGATCTTGCCGCCCAGCAGATTCCAGACCGGGGTGTTCAGCGCCTTGCCCTTGATGTCCCACAGCGCCATGTCGATCCCGGTCAGCGCGCCGGAGCCGACGATCCCGGTCATCCCGTGCCCCATCATGGCGACATAAAGCTTCTGCCAGATCCGCTCGATCGCCATCGGATCCTCGCCGATCAGCAACGCGCGGAATTCCTGAACGGCGGGCTGGATGACGCGCGGCCAGCCGCTGCATTCGCCGATCCCGGTGATTCCCGCGTCGGTGCGGATCTTCACGAACAGCCAGTTCCGCGCGCCGACCTGATGGCCTTTGCCGTCCGACGCCCAGGCGGTGTCATCCGGCGCGCCGGCTTGCATCAGATAAGTTTCAACCTCGGTGATGCGCATGGCGGCGATCCTTCAAGCGGCGGCCCCGGTGTAGCGAACCCGCCGGGAGATGCCGCGGCGACGCGGATCGGCCAGCGGCACCGCGGAGAGCAGGGCGCGTGTGTAGTCATGCTGCGGGCGATCGCAGACGTCGTCGGCGTCGCCGATCTCAACCAGTTTGCCTCGATACATCACGCCCACGCGATCGCAGAAATAGCGAATCACGCCGATGTCATGGGAGATGAACAGGAAGGAAAGATTCAGGCGGTTTTGCAGTTCGAGCATTAGGTCGAGCACCTGCGCGCGAATGGACACGTCCAGCGCGGAGGTCGCCTCGTCAGCCACCACCAGACGAGGGTCCAGCGCCATCGCCCGAGCGATGCCGATGCGCTGACGTTGCCCGCCGGAGAAGGCGTGCGGGTAGCGTTCGCGCGACGCCGGGTCCAGCCCGACCTGCGCCATCAGCGTCTCCACCCGCTCCGACAGCGCGCGCCCCTGCGCGAGACCGTTCACCAGCAGCGGTTCGCCGATGATCTGCTCCACCGTCATGCGCGGGTTCAGGGAGGCGAAGGGATCCTGGAACACCATGCGAATCTGCTGGCGGTAGGGGCGCAGCTCCGTCCGCCCCATGCCGACCAGATTGACGACCGATCCGTCCTGACGGCGATAGTCGATCCGGCCGGAGGTCGCTTCCCAGATGCCGGCGATGCAGCGGCCGAGCGTCGTCTTGCCGGAACCGCTCTCGCCGACGATGCCGAGGCTTTCGCCCTCGCGCAGATCGAAGCTGACGCCGTCCACGGCTTTGACGCGGTCGGTCACGCGCCCCAGAATCCCGCTCCGTACGGGGAAATGCATGCTGAGGTCGCGCACGGACAAGATCGGCGCGGCGATCTCCTCGCGCGGCGCCGGCTTCAGCGGCGCGCGGCGGCCGAGCCGGGTCACCGAGCCCAACAGCATCTTTGTGTAATCATGCTGCGGCGCATGGAATATCTGATCGACCGAGCCGGCTTCGACCACCTTCCCCAGATACATGACCACCACGTCGCTCGCGATTTCCGCCACCACCCCCATGTCGTGGGTGATGAACATGACCGCCATGCCGAAATCGTCCTGCAACTGCCGGATCAGATCGAGGATTTCGGCCTGCGTCGTCACGTCCAGCGCGGTGGTCGGTTCGTCGGCGATCAGAACCGCCGGATTGCAGGACAGGGCCATCGCGATCATGGCGCGTTGGCGCATGCCGCCGGAATACTCGAACGGATACCGATCAATCGCGGTCTCCGGGCGCGGAATCTCCACTTTCTTCAGCAGATCGATCGCGCGGTCGCGCGCTTCGCGCTTGGACAGCGGTTCATGCAGGCGCAGCGCCTCGATGATCTGATTGCCGATGGTGTGCACCGGCGACAGCGAGCTCATCGGCTCCTGGAAGATCATCGCGATGTCGCGCCCGCGAATGGATCGGATCTCGCGCGAGCGTGGATGCATCGCGGCCAGATTCACCGTGCCGCCGCCGTCGGCGGCGCCTTTCGCCGTGCGTCCACGATGCAGAAGCACTTCGCCGCCGATGATCCGGCCGGGAGGATCAACGATCTGCAGGATCGAGCGCGCGGTGACCGACTTGCCGCTGCCGGACTCGCCGACGATGCAGGTGGTCTTGCCGCGCTCCAGATTGAAGGACACGTCGTCGACCGCCTTCAAAGGGCCGGCGCGCAACATGAAGGAGGTCTGAAGGTTCCGGACCTCAAGAACGATGGGCGAGGGGGTGTCGGTCATCGGTTGTACGGATCCGCCGCGTCGCGCAGGCCATCGCCCAGGAAGTTCAAGCTCAGCACCGCGAGCACGACCCCGGCGCCTGGCAGCAGGAGCCATGGGGCTTGAGCCAGCGATCGGATGTTCTGCGCCTCCTTCAGCAGCACGCCCCAACTGATCGTCGGGGGCTGCAAGCCGAGACCGAGGAAGCTGAGGCTGGTCTCGGCCAGGATCATCAGCGGCACGGCGAGCGTGACGGCGGCGATGATGTGGCTGCTGAGCGCCGGCAGCATGTGCCGAAAGATCACCCGCGCCTCCGACGCCCCATCCAGCCGTGCCGCGAGGACGAAGTCCTCATGCTTCAGCGCCAGGAAGCGACCGCGCACGACGCGAGCCAGTTCGGTCCACCCCACCAGGGAGACGATCGTGGTGATCACGAAATAATTTAGAATCATCGGCCAATCCGGCGGCATCGCGGCCGACAGGGCGAGCCAGATCGGGATGGTCGGCAGGGAGAGCACGAACTCGACCAAGCGCATCACCGCCGTGTCTACCGCGCCGCCGAAATATCCCGCCAACCCGCCCAGAGTCAGGCCGATGACAAGGGAAATCGACACGCCGACCAGCCCGATCGACATTGAGATGCGCGCCCCGTAGAGGATTCGAGAGAGCATGTCCCGCCCCAGCCGATCCGTGCCCAGCAGATAGAACCGTTCGTTCGGGTTCTTCGCCGTGATCAGATGGCGGTCGGCGTCGATCAGCCCCCACAGCTTGTAGGGCGTGCCGGACGCGAAGAACGCGAGGTCGATCTTGCCGCCAGTCGGCTGGAAGCCCACCGCGAGCGAGACGGGGTCGCGCACCGTGCGGTAAGCGATGGCGTGAGGCCGCCAGATCAGGCCGCCGCTGGCGTCTCGGTCGAACAGATGAATGCCCTGCGGCGGGTGATAGACTGCGGTCCGGTTCGGCTGGATCGGGTCGAAAGGGGCCAGGAACTCGCAGAACAGGACGATGAAATAGAGCAAGCCGACGATGCAAAGCCCCACCATGGCGAGGCGGTGGCGTTTGAACGACCACCACATCAACTGCCATTGGGACGCGACGTCATGCCGATTGATCTTGGCGACGGGCGGCTTGGGCGCGGCCGTCATCGGGGTGTCAACGCTGGTCATCTTATTCAAACCGGACGCGCGGATCGAAGATGGCGAGCAGCAGATCCGAGATCAGCATGCCAAGCACCGTCAACGAACAGAGCATCATCACGAAGGCGCCGGCCAGATACATGTCCTGGGACATGAGAGCCTGCAGCATCAGCGGGCCGGACAAGGGCAGGTTCAAGACGATCGCGGTCACGACCGCGCCGGAGACCAGCTGGGGCAGCACCCATCCGATCGTCGAGATGAAGGGATTCAACGCCACGCGGACCGGATATTTCAGGATCAGCTTCCACTCCGGCACGCCTTTGGCGCGGGCGGTGACCACATAGGGCTTGGGAAGCTCGTCCAGCAAGTTGGCGCGCATGATGCGGATCAGGCTGGCGGTGGAGGACATGCCGAGAATCGCCATCGGCAGCCAAAGATGCGACATCAGGTCCCCGACCTTCGCGAGGCTCCAGGGCGCGGACTTGTACTCGTCTGAGAACAGCCCCCCGACGTCGAGCCCAAGATGGACGACGCCGATATACATGAGGATCAGGGCGGTCAGGAAATTCGGGGTCGCCAGACCGATGAAGCCCAGCGTGGTGATGACGTAATCGCCGATGGAGTATTTGCGGACCGCGGAATAGACGCCGATCGGCAGCGCAATCGCCCAGGTGGCGAGCAGGCTGGCAATGGAAAGCACGAGCGTCAGCCCCATGCGTTCCCAGATCAGGCCGGAGACCGGCTGCTGCCACTCGAACGACACGCCGAAATCGCCCTGCAACATGCCGCCGACCCAGCGCAAATACTGGACGAAGAAGGGTTGATCCAGACCGAAGCGCGCGCGGACGTTGGCGATTGTCGTCTCGTCGATCGTCTCGTTCGATTCAGCCAGGCGCGCGATGTAGGTCGTGAGGTAGTCGCCGGGCGGCGCCTGGATCAGCGCGAAGGTAAGCAGCGAGGTCGCCGCCAGAAACGGGACCATCCAGAACAGACGTCGGATGATGAGGGCAAGCAGCATGGGGCGGTTTCCGGTCGACGCCCCCGTCCCCGGCCGACGAGCCGGTGACGGGGGGCCTAGGTCTCTTTAACGCTTGTAGAAATACTGCTGCGGCAGGGTCGGCCCCGGGGTGGGATAAGCCCAGGCGCGCGGAATTTCCGCCGGCACGTTGCGCAGCGCCGCGTTGACGACGCCGTAACGATCGGGATCGGAGATGATGCCGATCGTCTCGAACGCATCGGCCGCTTCGTCGAGGATCTCCTTGAACAGCGCCTTCTGCTTCTCGCTGTCCACGGTTTTGCGGAAGGTCTGATAGAGATCGATGCGCTTTTTCATGCTCGCGCTCGGCTCTTCGCCATTGCGTCCGTTGGAGACGAACCAACGCGCCCAGGGCAGGGCGAACCAAGTGCCCTGCACATGGGTCGAAACCACCTCGCGCGGGTTCTGATAGACCTCAAGGCCGCCGGAGACGTTCCAGGTCAGCGCGTCGAACTCGTTGCTGTCCGCCCGCTCGTAGAAGATCGAACGCTCGACGACGTTGATCGAGAGATCGACCCCGATCTTGCGCATGTGCTCCTTGATCAGCTCCAGCGCGTCGACATGCTCCGGATTCAGGTTCGGGATCACGTTGACGCTGAAGCCGACGCGCCTGCCGTCGGGACGCAGGCGGAAGCCTTGCGCGTCACGCCGGGTGTAGCCGAGCCCGTCCAGCAGCTTGTTCGATTCCGCTGGATCGTGGTTCGTGTATTGCTTCGACAGTTTTTCATTGAACAGGAAATGCGTGCGGCGCGGACCGATCTGCCAGGGTTCGCCCTGGTTCAGATAGATGATCTCGATGATCTGCGCCCGATCGATGCCCAAGGAGATGGCGACCCGGAAATTCTTGTTTCCGATCATCTCCCGCATCGCTTTGTCTTTGTGGGTCTGATTCAGATACAGGCCCATCGCGTTGGATTCGGCGTTGATCTGCTTGTAGAGCTTGTAATTGCCCTTCGCTTGATTGGCGAACAGCACTGGCCGGTTGGCGATCGAGTCCAGGTGACGGCCCTGCATATCGATTTTGCCGCCGACGGCCTCAAGCAACAGGCTTTCGGAATCCTGGTTGATGCCCCACTGCAGCCGATCGACGTAGGGCAGTTGATTGCCGGCGGTGTCGACCTGCCAGAAATAGGGATTCCGCTCGAAGACGACGCGGGTGGCGCCGCCGGTGTAGGCCTCCTTGGTCACGATCCAAGCGTCCAGCGTCGGACGTTCAGGATTGCCCCAGCGCGCCGGAATCTCGAGGTCGCCGCATTTCGCGCGGAACAGGCCGGCCCAATCATTGGCCCCTTCCTTCTTCACGAGGTCGGCGATGTTCGGATTGTATTTGGGGTGGAACTGCTTGCAGTAATGCTTTGCCCACAGCACCGGCTCCTGACCGAGCGGCGTCGCCAACTCCTGCAGGAACTGTCCGTAGGGACCGGAGAACTTCAGTTTCACGGTGTTGTCGTCGATCTTCTCGGCGGTCATCGCCTTGCCGTCGATGGCGTAGGCCGGCGGCGGCGCCTTGTAGAAGTCGCGGTTGCCCAGCAGATCCTCGACGAAGAAGATGATGTCGTCGACCGTGAAAGGCTGCCCGTCCGACCATTTCGTGCCGGCGCGGATCTTGAAGGTAAATTCGCTGGCGTCCGGGCTGACCTGCCAACTTTCCGCCAGGTTCGGCACGATGTCCGAAAAGTCCGGGTTCCAGCGCGTCAGGCCTTGCGAGCCCAGATAACGCAAGATCCCGTTATGATCGCTCGACCCGCGCAGGCCGCGGCGGATGACCCCGCCGTAGGTTCCGACCTCCGCGTGCGGCGTCACCACCTGCGGTTTTTCCGGCAAGCGCTTGTCGACCGGCGGAAGCTTTCCAGCCTTCACTTGCTCGGCCAGCATCGGCGCTTCGTTGAACGCGAGGGCCGACCCGGCGCTGAGTCCGAGCAGCAACGCGCCGAACGCGGCCGCGGCTCGAAGTCGGAATCCTGATGCGGGCTTTGTCATGCGATTGTCTCCTCCTGCAGCCGTTCGCACGCTCTCTCCGCCGGAGCGCATCCTCAGCCGCCTTATGGCTGGCAGAGTTTGACGGATCCCAGGCTCAGTCAAGGAATTTTTACTAGTTTTTACAATTTTTGCCAAGTTGCTGAGCCGCGCGAATCCCAGCGTCGCCGCGGGCTTCAGCTGCCTTGGCGAAGCCGCGGCGCATGAAGGAAAGAGAGATTCCGGGCAAGGCGGATCGCAGACCTGATGGCGGTCGGGGCGATCCTCGGCGCACGCTCGCTAAGCGTGAATGGCGTCGCCACGGTCCTGGTCGCCAAATGCGAAGGCGAACAGGACAAGGAGCGGATGGCGGCGGCGCTCAAGAAGGACTGAGCG
>JBMLRS010000278.1:0-4396 GCA_049240905.1 Elsteraceae bacterium | reverse complement strand
TGACGGAGTTGCCGAACCCGCCGCCGACCGAGGTGGATCGCGCCGTCGCGCGGCTGATCGCGGCGGAGGTCGAGGATGGCTCCTGCCTGCAGATCGGCATCGGCGCCATGCCCAACGCGGTCTGTTCGCTGCTGGCGGAGTCCGGTCTCCAGGATCTCGGCGTTCACACGGAGATGATGACGGACGGCATCTTCGATCTGCATCTCGCCGGCCGGGTGACTGGCGCGCGCAAGCAGATCGATCCGGGAAAGATCATCTTCTCTTTCGCCCTTGGCTCCCAACGCCTCTATGACGCGCTACACCGCAACCCGGTGATGACCAGCCGACCCGTGGATTACACCAACGACCATGGCGTGATCGCCAGCAACCACAAGGTCGTGGCGATCAACAACACCACGCAGATCGATCTGCAGGGTCAGGCGGCGTCGGAATCGGACGGCAATCGGCATCTCACCGGCACGGGCGGCCAGCTCCAGTTCGTGCGCGCGGCCTATGCCTCCCCCGGCGGCAAATCGATCCTATGCCTGTCCTCGACCTATGAGCGGAAGGGCCAGCGCAAAAGCCGGATCGTCTTCAACCTGACGCCGGGCAACATCGTGACCGTGCCGCGCACGGACATGATGTATGTCGCCACCGAATACGGGATCGTGAATTTGAAGGGGAAATCCGTCCCGGAACGCGCGCGCGCCATGATCTCCCTGGCTCACCCCGACTTCCGCGAGGAACTGGAGCGGCAAGCCCACGAGCACCGCCTGATCCCACGCGGTGTGAGTTTTCCGACACGAAGTTAGAGTCTGCCTGAAATAAGAAAAATCAGCGCTACTTAAGTAAAGACCTCATCCTGAGCCCGTCGAAGGAGGAGCAAACCCTTCAACTTATTTCCCATCCGCGCCCTTCGACAAGCTCAGGGTGAGGTGAGGAGTTCGGCTTGGCGAGTAATTCCTCATGCTGAGCTTGTCGAAGCATGGCTTTCCTTTTCGACAGGCTGAGGGTGAAGCGGAGGGCTCCATGTTCACACCCTGAGCTTGCGGGACAATCCGAACGCGGCGCGCGTCGCCCCGACCCAGGCCGGGCGGGCGGAGTTGCCGGGCAGGTAGGACAGCGCCTCCAGCAGGCGGTATTTAAGGGCCGATTGCTTCTCCTCCCGCCTGGCCCATTTCGAGGCGCGGCCGGCCGCGCGGTTGAAGGCGAGGCGGCGGTAGCGGGGCTCCAGATCCGGGTTGTCCAGCAGGAAGAAATAGAGCGCGGCGTTGTAGTCGTGGAACAATTGGTGGCGGGAGCCTGTCATGATCCGGGTCAGATCCTCCGCCAGCCCGCCCCAGGACACGGTCTCCGTCACCGCCACGTCATGGCGTTTGGCGATGCGCAGCACCGGCGTGAAGTCGTGGATGAAAACCCGCTCGTCGCAGCCGCCCACAGCCAGGAAGGCGTCGCGCAGATACATCGTGCCGGACATGTTGGAAATGGTGTGGCGCATCACCTGCCACAGCGGGGCCGGCAGCTTCTCCCAGCGATAGGCCGCGAGCTTGGCCTCGTCGAAGATCATGGCCTCGAAGCTGGGGAAATAGGCCCCGCTGGAGATCGCCACGGCGGCCCCGGTCTCCGCCAAACCGCGCTGCAGGAACAGCGTGCTGCCGGCGGCCAGCAGATCGTCGCCATCCACGAAGCGTAGATGCTCGAACCGCGCCATGGCCGCGCCCAGATTGGCGGCGTTGGCGGGACCGGCGTCCTGATGCCGGTGGATCGTGACGTCGCTTCGCCCGGCGGTCAGCTGCTCCAGCCGGGCGGCCGCCTCGCCTTTCGGGTGGCTGTCCAGGAAGATGAACTCGCGCGCGAATTCTCCGGTCTGGGCGAACAGGGCGCCCAAAACCGGCTCAAGCGTCGCGGCCTTGCCGAAGACGTTGATGACGTAGGAAACGCCCGGCGGCGACCCGCGGTCAGCTCCGGCCATAATCATCCTGGAAGCGGACGATGTCGTCTTCGCCCAGATAGGAGCCGGACTGCACTTCGATCAGGTTCAGCGGCAGCTTGCCCGGGTTCTCCAGCCGATGCACCGATCCCAGCGGGATGTAGATCGACTGGTTCTCATGCAGCAGGGTCACTTCCTCGCCGCGCGTCACGCGCGCGGTGCCGTTCACCACCACCCAATGCTCGGCGCGGTGATGGTGCATCTGCGCCGACAGGCGGCCGCCGGGTTTCACCATGATGCGCTTCACTTGGAAGCGGTCGCCGCCGTCGATCGATTCATACCAGCCCCAGGGGCGGTACACCCGAGTGTGAGTGGTCGCTTCTGGCCGGCCCGCCTGCTTCAGGCGATCGACGATCAGCCGCACTTCCGAGGCGCGGTCGCGGGTGGACACGAACACCGCGTCGGCGGTCACCACCACCACCAGATTCTCCACGCCGACGGCGGAGAGCAGCTGGCTCTCCTCGCTGCGCAGATAGGAATCCTTCACGTCCACCGCGATCACGTCGCCGACGGTGACGTTGCCCGTGGCGTCCTTCGCCCCCACTTCCCAAAGCGAATCCCAGGAGCCGACGTCGCTCCAGCCCATGTCGACCGGGGCCATGGCGGCGGCGTCGGTCCGCTCCATGATCGCGTAGTCGATCGAGTCAGACGGGCAGGCTTCGAAGGTCGCGCGGTCCAAACGGACGAAATCCAGGTCGATCTGCGCCGCGGCCAGCGCCGCCTTGCAGGCCGCCAGCATCGCCGGTTGATAGCGCTCCATCTCCGCCAGCAGGCAATCCGCGCGGAACAGGAAGCAGCCGCAATTCCAGAAATAGCCGCCATCGGCCAGATAGGACTGCGCGGTCTCCAGGTTCGGCTTCTCGACGAACTGGGCGACCGCCATCACGCCGTCCATCGGCAGAGCTTCGCCCGCGCGGATGTAGCCGTAGCCGGTGTCGGGCGCGGTCGGCTGGATGCCGAAGGTGACCAGATATCCGGCGCGCGCGGCCTCGGCGGCGCGGTCGATCGCGCTGCGCCAGGCCTCCACGTCGCGGATCGCGTGGTCGGACGCCGCCACCAGCAGCAGCCCGTCCGGCCGTTCGGCCGCGACGATCAGCGCGGCCATGGCGGCGGCCGGCGCGGTGCTGCGGCCGACCGGCTCCAGCAGGATCTTCATCGGCGGCAGGTTCGCGGTGCGCAGCTGCTCCGCCACGATGAAGCGGTGATCCTCGTTGCAGATCACGATCGGCGGCGTGAAGCGCGGCGCGCCGGACAGGCGGCGCACAGTCTCCACCAACAGCCCTTCCTGGCCGACCAGCGGCAGGAATTGCTTGGGAAACAGCGCCCGCGACATCGGCCAAAGCCGCGTGCCGGAGCCGCCGGAAAGCACGACGGGAGTGATGGGGCTGCTGGTCACTAATCAGTCCTCTGGGATGCGGGTCGCCCGGTTTGATTGGCCTGTCTACTCGACCACGACGCTCTTGGCGAGATTGCGGGGTTGATCGACGTCGGTGCCCTTGGCGACGGCGACGTCATAGGCCAGCCGCTGCACCGGCAGGCTGTAGAGCAGGGGGGCGACGAAGGGGTGCACGTCCGGCATCTCGATCACATGCTGGGCGACATGGCGCAGCTTCTCCTTGCCCAGCCGGTCGGTGATGACGATCGGCATGCCGCGCCGGGCCGCCACTTCCTGCAGATTGCTGGCGGTCTTCTCGAACCACTGGTCGCTGGGGGCGATCACGATGACCGGCACGCCTTCCTCGATCAGGGCGATCGGGCCATGCTTCATCTCGCCCGACGCGTAGCCCTCGGCATGGATGTAGGACAGCTCCTTCAGCTTCAGCGCGCCCTCCATCGCCAGCGGGAACATGGCCCCGCGCCCGAAATAGAGCACGTCGCGCGCCTCCGACAGGCGCTTGACCAGCGGGCGCGGCAGCTCCCGGCTCAACACCTCGGACATGCGGGCGGGAACTTCGACCAGCGCCTGGGTCAGCTCCGCTTCTTTCTCTGCGTCCAGCTTGCCGGTCGCCCGGCCCATGGCGATCGCCAGGGCGGCCAGCACGGTTAGCTGGGCGGTGAAGCATTTGGTGGAGGCGACGCCGATCTCCACGCCCGCCAGGGTGCGCAGGCAGAGCGGGACCTCGCGCGCGATCGAGCTGCCGGGAACGTTCACCAGGGCGGCGGTCAGGCCCGGCTGGGTCTGGGCGTAGCGCAGCGCCCACAGCGTGTCGACCGTCTCGCCGGACTGGGAGATGAACAGCGACAGGCCGTTGGCCGACAAGGGCGGCTCGCGGTAGCGGAACTCCGAGGCGATGTCGATGTCCACGGGCACGCCGGACAGCTTCTCGATCCAGTATTCCGCGATCTGCGCGGCGTAGAAGCTGGTGCCGCAGGCGACCAGGGTCAGCCGGTCGATCGCGGCCAGATTGAACGGCAGATCCGGGAAGG
>JBMLRS010000277.1:0-1966 GCA_049240905.1 Elsteraceae bacterium | reverse complement strand
CCGGGCTTCACCAGTTCGGCGGCGCTATGGGCGGCCGCGCGGCCGAACACCACGAGGTCGATCAAGCTGTTGGTGCCCAGGCGGTTCGCGCCGTGGACCGACACGCAGGCCGCCTCGCCGATCGCCATCAGGCCCGGGCAGACCGCGTCCGGATCCCGAGCGGTCGGGCGCAGCACTTCGGCGTGATAGTTCGTGGGGATGCCGCCCATGTTGTAATGCACGGTCGGCAGCACCGGGATCGGCTCCTTGGTCACGTCCACGCCGGCGAAGATGCGCGCGGTCTCGGAGATGCCGGGCAGGCGCACTTCCAGCACGTCCGGGGCGATATGCTCCAGATGCAGCATGATGTGGTCGGCGTCCTTGCCGCAGCCGCGACCCTCATTGATCTCCACCGTCATGGCGCGGCTGACCACGTCGCGCGAGGCCAGATCCTTGGCGTTGGGGGCGTAGCGCTCCATGAGGCGCTCGCCCGACCCGTTGGTCAGATAGCCGCCTTCGCCGCGCGCGCCTTCGGTGATCAGGCAGCCGGCGCCGAAGATGCCGGTCGGGTGGAACTGGGTGAACTCCATGTCCTGCAGCGGCAGGCCGGCGCGCAGCGCCATGGCGTTGCCGTCGCCGGTGCAGGTGTGCGCGGAGGTGCAGGAGAAATAGGCGCGGCCATAGCCGCCGGTCGCCAGCACCGTCTCATGCGCGCGGAAGCGGTGCAGCGTGCCGTCCTCCAGGCACAGGGCCAGCACGCCGCGGCAGGCGCCTTCCTCGTCGATGATCAGATCGATCGCGAAATATTCGATGTAGAACTCGGCGCGGTGCTTCAGGCACTGCTGATACAGCGTGTGCAGGATCGCATGGCCGGTGCGGTCGGCCGCGGCGCAGGCGCGCTTGGCCATGGCGCCGCCATATTGGATGGTGTGGCCGCCGAACGGGCGCTGATAGATCTTGCCTTCGTCGGTGCGCGAGAACGGCACGCCGAAATGCTCAAGCTCGATCACCGCCGGAATGGCGTTGCGGCACATATATTCGATCGCGTCCTGGTCGCCGAGCCAGTCGGAGCCCTTGACCGTGTCGTACATGTGATAGCGCCAGTCATCCTCGCCCATATTGGCGAGAGCGGCGCCGATCCCGCCCTGCGCCGCCACGGTGTGGCTGCGGGTCGGGAACACCTTGGTGATGCAGGCGGTCTTCAGGCCGGCTGCGACCATGCCGAGGGTCGCGCGCAGGCCGGCGCCGCCGGCCCCCACCACGACGACGTCATAGGTATGGTCGATGATTTTGTAGGCTTCAGCCATCTTACCCTCCAACCGCGATGCGCAGAACGGCGACGGCGGAGCCGAGGCCGAGCAGCAGAGCCGCGCCGCGCACCAGCGCAATGCTGATCGTCTTCACCAGTTCATGATGAACGTAGTCCTCGATCACCACCTGCAAACCAAGCTGCGCGTGGTGAAAAGTCGCACCGATCAGCAGGATCATCAGCGTGGCGTTCCAGGGCGCGCCCAGCCAGGCGACCATGGCCGCGCGGTCCGCGCCGGCCAGCGCCACGACCCAGGCGACGAACCAGAGCAGCAGCGGGACCAGCGCCATCGCGGTCATGCGCTGCGCCCACCAGTGGGCCACGCCTTCCTTGGCCGAGCCGCTGCCGCGCACCCGACCGAGGGTGGTCCGGAGACTGTTCGCCATATTCAGCGTCCTCCCATGATGGTGAGGCCGGCGATCCAGGCGATCAGGGTCATCGCGCCGGCGGCGGCGAGGACGACCTTGCCGGCGAGCTCGGCCTGCTTGATGTCAAGCCCGTGACCCGCGTCCCACATCAGGTGACGCACGCCGTTCGCCATATGGTAGAACAGGGCGAGAGACCAACCGAAGAGCAAGATATATCCGATCGGCGAGCCGATCACGCCGCGCACGGTCTGGAACGCCTCAGGGCTGGTCGCGGCCGCCATCACCCACCAGGTCAGCAGCAAGGTGCCGA
>JBMLRS010000276.1:0-7862 GCA_049240905.1 Elsteraceae bacterium | reverse complement strand
ATCTGGCGGAGACCAGGAATTTCGACGGCACGGTCGATTTCATCTTCCAGCCGGCCGAGGAGAATGAAGGCGGCGGCCGGGTGATGGTGGAGCAGGGGCTGTTCGACAAGTTCCCCGCCGATCGCGTGTTCGGCATGCACAACATGCCGGGCATGCCCGTGGGCCAGTTCGGCATCCGCGCCGGCTCCCTGATGGCCAGCTTCGACATCTTCGAACTGACGGTCACCGGGCGGGGCGGCCACGCCGCCATGCCGCAGGGCTGCGACGACCCCATCATCTGCGGCTTGGCGATCGTAGCGGCCTGGCAGACCATCGTCAGCCGCAACACCGCGCCCCTGGACGCCGCCGTGGTCAGCGTCACCCAGTTCCACGCCGGCGACGCCTGGAACGTGATCCCGAATTCCGCCGTGCTGCGCGGCACCACTCGCAGCTTCAAGCTGGAGGTCCAGGACAGGCTGGAGCCGGCGATGCGCCGGGTCGCCGAAGGCATCGCCGCCGCGCATGGCTGCACGGTCGAGATGCGTTACGAGCGCCGCTACCCGCCGACCATCAACAGCGCCGCCGAGACCGAGATGGCGATCGAGGCCGCGCGCGACATCGTCGGGGCCGGGGCGGTCGACACCGACGTCACCCCGCGCATGGGGTCGGAGGATTTCTCCTTCATGCTGCAGGCCAAGCCCGGCGCCTACATCTTCATCGGCAATGGCGACGCCAAGGGAACCGCCGGCCTGCACAACCCGCATTACGACTTCAACGACGAGATCCTGCCGATCGGCGCCTCCTATTTCGCCCGCCTGGTCGAACAGCAGCTCGCCCGCTAATTCGCCCCATCCGCTAGGAGCTCGGTCATGGCCGTCATCAACCGCATCGCCGCCTTCCATCAGGACATGATCGAATGGCGCCACGACATCCACGCCCATCCGGAGACGGCGTTCGAGGAGCACCGCACGGCGGACGTGGTGGCGGAGAAGCTGGTCTCCTTCGGCCTGCCGATCCATCGCGGCTTGGCGCGCACGGGCGTGGTCGCCACCCTCAAGGTCGGCGACTCCCCTCGCCGCATCGGCCTGCGCGCCGATCTCGACGCGCTGCATATGGAGGAGCTGAACAGCTTCGACTGGCGCTCCCAGCATAAGGGAAAAATGCACGCCTGCGGCCATGACGGCCACACCTCCATGCTGCTGGGCGCCGCCAAATATCTGGCGGAGACCAGGAATTTCGACGGCACGGTCGATTTCATCTTCCAGCCGGCGGAGGAGAG
Source organism: Elsteraceae bacterium (assembly GCA_049240905.1). Lineage (GTDB taxonomy): Bacteria > Pseudomonadota > Alphaproteobacteria > Elsterales > Elsteraceae > JBMLRS01. Next base: position 6,604 of record JBMLRS010000276.1, on the reverse strand, counting down.
CGAGGGCGGCGGGCGCGTGATGGTGGAGGAAGGGCTGTTCAAGCTGTTCCCGGCCGACCGCGTCTTCGGCATGCACAATATGCCCGGCATCAAGACGGGGACCTTCGGCATCCGCTCGGGCGCGCTGATGGCAAGCTCCGACAGCTTCGAAGTGATCGTCACCGGCACGGGTGCGCATGCGGCCATGCCGCATAAGGGCGTCGATCCCATGGTCTGCGCCGCCGCCATCGTGCAGGGCTGGCAGACCATCGCCAGCCGCATGACCTCGCCGCTCGAATCCTCCGTCGTCAGCGTGACCCAGATCCATGCCGGCGAAGCCTGGAACGTGATCCCGAACTCCGTGCTGCTGCGCGGCAGCTCCCGCAGCTTCAAGCCGGAGATCCGCGACATGCTGGAGGAATCGCTAGGCCGCCTCGCGCACGGCATCGCGGCGGGCTATGGCTGCACGGTGGAGTATCGCTACATGCGGCGCTATCCGCCGACCATCAACAGCGCGACCGAGACCGAAATGGCGATCCAGGCCGCGATCGACGTGGTCGGGGAAGCCGCGGTCGACACCGACGTGACGCCGACCATGGGGGCGGAGGATTTCTCCTTCATGCTGCAGGCCAAGCCCGGCGCCTACATCTTCATCGGCAATGGCGAGAGCACACCCGGCGTCCATAACCCGCATTACGACTTCAACGACGAGATCCTGCCGATCGGGGCCTCCTATTTCGCCCGGCTGGTGGAGCAGCAATTGGCGCGTTGAACGATCTGTAACGCGATCCTCCAGCGCGCGATGAAGGTTCCGCTGGGCTGAGTCGTTCGAAACGACTATTTTATCGTTATGGGCGCTTTGCTGATATCGTCGGAACTCGCGGTCTTGCAGGAGGGCGCGCCGCCGCCTTTGGCGCGGCCGGATGAGCTGGGCGGCGCGCGCGTGGTTCCACCCGCCGACGGCAATCCCGTGGAGTTTCTGACCGAGCCGGGGGAAGTGGATCCGTTCGCCGGCGTCTTCGCGCTGGGCGTCTTCCTCGGCGTGCTGCTGCTGTTGTTCTTCGCCCAGTTGGTCGGCGTGCCCAAGATCGGCGCGCCGCCGCCGTCGGTGGAGGTCAGCGTCATCACCGTGGCGCCGGCCAAGGCGAACCCGCCTCAGCCGATTCCAACCCCGCCGCCGCCGCCCGTGCCGCTGCGCGCCCGCGAAGCCTCGCCGCTGGGAAAGAGCGTGGATTCCGCCACCGCCCCGGTCGACAGCCCGCTGAAGAACGCGCCGCCCGCCTCCGGCAACCCCACCCCGCCGTCGGAGAACAGGCTGCTGAACGAGCAGCCCAGGCCGCGCGGCTCGCCGACGCCGGAGCCCAACGCCTCGACCGCCGCCGCGCCCTCCTCCGACCAACTGCGCCTCGCGCCGACCGATCCCGCGAACCAGACCGCGCGCTCCGCGATCATCGACACCCGGCCGGCGGGCGTGCGCGAAGTCGCCAACGCCCCGGCCACCCCCGGCCCGCCCGTGGTGGGCTCCGCCCGCGCCGCCGGCGAAGGCGTGCTGGTCACCGCCAGCCGGATCAGCGGCGTCATGCCGACCTATCCGCCCGCCGCCCGCGCGCGCGGTGAGGAAGGAACCGTGGTGCTGCAGATCCATGTCGGCATTGACGGCCGGATCGAGCGGGTCGACATCCTGCGCTCCAGCGGCAGCCAGGTGCTGGACGCCACCGCCCGCAACGGCGTGCGCCAATGGCAATTCAGCCCCGCGCTCCGCGCCAACGGCCCGGTCCGCAGCACGATCGAGGTCCCGATCACCTTCAAGATGGTGGATTGAGGCGTCGCCAATTTCAATGCGGCTACCCCCGCCGCTTCACCCATTCCGCGACCATCCAGTTCACGAAATCCATGCGTTCCTGCGACAGCGCGAGATGCGGGCGCAGCCAGAGGTCGTCGTGGATGCCGTTCAGGGTCTCCATCTGAAAGGGCGTCAGCCAGCGCTCCAGGATCAATTGGCGCAGCAGGGCGAGGCGGTCGAGGCGGCTTGAATCGGACCAGAGCGGGGCGTTGGGGTCCAGCGACGGCTCTTCCTGTTGCTCCGGCTTGCGCGCGGTCTTCTTCAGCGGGGCCTGCTTCACCGCCTCCGCCAGATCCATGAAGCCCAAGCCGGCGGTGGACAGAACGCGGCCGAGCGCGCGGGCGGCGGCCAGGGCTTCGCCGTCCTGGTCGGATCCCAGCATCGCCACCAGCTTCGCGATATTCTCCGAAATGGGGTGAGGTTGATCGCTCATCCCCGTGAAAACGCGGTCGCGACGGCGCGCGCCTTGCTGCTTTGGGCCCGATCATTCTTGGGCAGGAGCGTCCATCTCATGAGTCGTCGTCATTTCCTGATCGTCGCCGCCCTCGCCGGGAGCGCGGTGACCGCTGTCGCGCCGTCTTCAAGCCACGCGCAGGGCCGCCCGGTCAAGATCGGCCTGTGTGGCCGCGCCATCGATGAAGCCAACGCCGCAAGCAGCCCTTTAGACGTCTGTAAAGCTTATCGCCCGCTGGACCAACCTGCGCTGGGCCTCAACTTTGCATAGGATTGTCAATCCGCCGGTCGGCGTCGGAGATCGGCGCCGACGCCAATCCATTGTGGTCTTTCACAATCCCAATTGCGATGCCGAGGTCCGATGCATTCCGTGTTGCGCCGATCGGAGCGGCGCCCCAAAACATCCGGCGACCAGACTGATCGAGCATCTGCGCAGCCAGTTTCTCCGCAGGCATGCCCAGAACGCCTATTGATCCGGCAACGAACTCCTAGAGATTATCTATTGGTTTGCTTGAGTCGATGAACGGAAAGCTGAAGCCGATGCGGGTCGCCTCCTACAATGTCCACAAATGCCGCGGGGCGGACGGGAAATATCGCCCGGATCGGATCTCGGCCGTGTTGGCGGAGATCAACGCGGATCTGGTGGCGCTACAGGAAGTTGACCGCCGTTTCGGCCGTCGGGTGGGCCTGCTGGATCCGGCGCGCATCAAGGCGGAGACCGGTTTGCATCTCCTGGTGCAGTCGGATCTGGAGGACGGGCACGGTTGGCATGGCAACGCGCTTCTCGTGCGCGGCGAACCGCTGAGCTATCGCCGCACGCGCATGAAGCTGCCCGGCATCGAGCCGCGCGGCGCCGTGGTGGTGGAGCTGGATCTGGGCCAGGGCCCGTTTCGCGTGGTCGCCGCCCATCTGGGCCTCAATCCCGGCTGCCGCTCGAATCAGGCCGCCGCCATCATGGCCGCGCTTGCGGCGTCATCGCCCTTGCCCACGGTGGTTCTGGGCGACCTGAACGAATGGCGCCCGAAGGGCTCCGTTCTCGGCGTTCTGGCGCCCTGGTTCGGCCTCGCCCCCTCGCGCCCCAGCTATCCCTCGCGCCTGCCGATGTTCTCGCTCGACCGCATCCTGGGCTGGCCCAACGGCCTGGTCAGCGACGTCGAAGTCCACGACACGCCACTCGCCCGCAAGGCGTCCGACCATCTGCCGCTCAAGGCCACGCTCAATCTGGGCGTCAACCTGCCCGCCTTGCCGTTCGCGGCGTAAGCGGCGTAGACTCGCGCGGCAATGACCGCGAAACCGCCCAAGCCCGAGGTCACGGGCTTCCTGCATGCGCCGACCCATAGCGTCAGCTATGTCGTGCGTGATCCCGGTTCGTCCGCTTGCGTGGTGATCGATCCGGTGCTGGACGTCGATCAGGCCGCCGGCCGCCTCTCCACAGGCTTCGCGGATGGTTTGATCGCCTTCATCCGCGAACAATCCCTCAGCGTCGTCCAAGTGTTTGAGACGCATATCCACGCCGATCATCTCTCCGCCGCCAGCCATCTGCGGCGCGCGACCGGCGCAGGCGTCGCGATCGGGGCCGGGGTCGGCGCGATGCAGGATTATTTCGCGGGCGTTTACGGCGGCGCGGATTTCCCCAGCGGCGGCGAGGGCTTCGATCGCCTGCTCCAGGACGAGGAGGAATTCGCGGTCGGCGCCCTGAAGGGCCGCGCGCTGCACACCCCCGGTCACACCCCCTCCTGCATGACCTACGTGATCGGCGACGCCGTCTTCGTCGGCGACACGCTGTTCATGCCCGACGGCGGCACCGCGCGGACGGATTTCCCCGGTGGCGACGCGCGGGTTCTTTATCGCTCGATCAGGCGGATCCTGGAGCTGCCCGATGATTTCCGGATCTTCGTCTGCCATGACTATGGGCCGAACGGCCGTCCCATCGCCTGGGAGACCACGGTGGGGGAGCAGCGCCGCGCCAACATCCACGTCCATGACGGGATGACCGAGGACGATTTCGTCGCCTTACGCAAGGCGCGCGACGCGACGCTCTCCGCGCCGCAGCTGATCATCCCGGCGATCCAGGTCAATCTGCGCGCCGGGGATCCGCCGCCAGCGGACGCGACCGGTCGGCGCTTCCTCAGTTTTCCGTTGGACGCATTTTAAAGCGCCGCCGCAGCCTGAACGGCGCGCCCGGCGCCGGTTCTTCGAACAGCGCCAGATCCGTCACGGCGAAATCCTCGGCCAGGATCTCTTTCAGATCTTCCTCCAGCCGCGCTTGCAGGCGGGCGCGGGTCGCGTCGTCCAGCCGCTGGGTGAAAGTGACATGCAGGGTGAACTGGTCGAAGACGTAGGGATAGCCCCAGCGCGTCAGATGCGCCTCCTGCGCCGGGCTCAAGCCAGCCTTGCGGCGCTTGGCCAGCTCCGCCTCGCCAGCGGGCGCGCGGAAAACATCGAATTCCCGCACGCAGGAATCCGCCAGATCATGCAGCGCCGGCACGCGCGCAGGGGTGCAGAGCGCCAGAAAGCCCTTCAAATTCGTCACCTGCAATCGCCCGAGCCGAACCGCCGGGCGCGCCGCCGCGAAATCAGCCAGCGCTTGCTCCATCGTCTCGACGCTTTTTCCCGCCGCCAGCGCGAAGGGCGGCTTCAAGGTCGCGTGCAGGCCATAGCGACGAGGCTCCACCACTAGCGCCTGATCAGAGTCCGACAGCAGTGGGATCACCGGATCGCCAGTTTCGGCGTCGCGGCCAAGCCACCTCGCGCCGTACCGGGAGAGGGCGGACTCAGTGGGCGGGGCCCAGTAAATGGCGTAACGCGGAATGGTCATGCGATCGAAGCCCGTCGAGTTATCGCCGCGAAGGCGCCATGATGGGAGTTTGAGGCGGGAGCAAACAGTGGGCATCTTCGCGCGATTCGAGGGTCTGGTCGACGTCACCAGAGAGCCGCCGGCGGGCGCGCCGCCGCGCGGGGCGATCGCGTTCTATTGGCATTTCCTGCGCCAGATGCGCTGGCTCTACGCCTTCATGTTCCTGACCGGGCTGATCGTCGCCTGCCTCGACGCCATGGTGCCGGTGTTCATCGGCAAGGTGGTGTCGTTGGTCGCCACGCCCGATCCCAAGGCGATGCTGGCGGAGAATTGGGGCCTGTTGGCCGGCATGGCGGCGATGATGCTGATCGTTCGACCGTCGGCCCAGATCCTCGACTCGCTGGTGCGCAACATCGCGGTCGCGCCGGCCGGCAACAGCCTGGTGCGCTGGCAGAGTCATTGGCATGTCATCCGCCAGTCCTGGAGCTTCTTCCAGTCGGATTTCGCCGGGCGCATCGCCAACCGCGTGATGCAGGTCGGCCACGCCCTGCGCGAGACCGTGGTCGCCGCCGCCCGCGCGGTCTGGCACATCCTGGTGTTCGCGGTCGCCAGCCTGTCGGTCCTGGCCTTCCTCGAGCCCCTGCTGATGATCCCGATTCTGGTCTGGGGCGTCTGCTACGTGCTGCTGCTGCGCTGGTTCGTGCCGCGCATGCAGGGCTGCTCGCGGGCTGCGACCGAGGCGCGCTCCCTGCTGATGGGGCGGATCGTCGACAGCTACTCCAACATCCTGACGGTCAAGCTGTTCGCCAAGGCGAAGGACGAGGACCGCCACGTCGAAGAGGCGATCAACAAGCATCTGGTGGCGATGCAGGTGAACAACCGCGTGGTGGTCACCTTCACCGCCCGGCTGTGGCTGATGAACGCCCTGCTGCTGACGGGCATGGCGACCTTGTCGCTCTATCTCTGGTCGGAGGGTCGCCTGTCCGTCTCCGCGGTGGCGACGGCTCTGCCCTTGGCGGCGCAGATCGCCGCCATGTCCGGCTGGGTCGCGATGGAGATGGCCTCGATCTTCGAGAACATCGGCGTGGTGCAGGAGGGCATGGACACCATCGCCACACCGCATGACCTGACCGACGACCCGAACGCGCCCGATCTGGTGGTCACCAAGGGCGAGATCACTTTCGACCATGTCAGCTTCGCCTATGGCCGGGCGGATCCGGTGCTGCGCGACCTCAGCTTCACCATCAAGCCGGGCGAGCGCATCGGCGTGGTCGGCCGCTCCGGCGCGGGGAAATCGACGCTGGTGCATCTCCTGCTGCGCTTCTACGCGCTGGAGCAGGGGAAGATTCTGATCGACGGCCAGGATCTGGCGACGGTCAGCCAGGAATCCGTGCGTCAGGCGATCGGCCTCGTCACCCAGGACACCTCCCTCCTGCATCGTTCGATCGTGGAGAATATCCGCTATGGCCGGCCCGGGGCCAGCGACGCCGACGTGCAGGCGGCGGCGTCCCAAGCCCACGCCGACGAGTTCA
>JBMLRS010000275.1:0-1779 GCA_049240905.1 Elsteraceae bacterium | reverse complement strand
GTTGGAGGCGTGGGTGACCGCGATCAGCTTGCATCTGTCGGTGACGATCTGATCGAGCTTCGAGAGATCCAGCCGCCCGGCCGGGGTCACTGGGATCGCCCGCAGCTTCACGCCGCGCCTTTGCGCCAGCATCTGCCAGGGCACGATGTTGGCGTGATGATCGAGCGCGGAGATCACGACCTCGTCGCCCGCCTCGAACTGGTTCCCGAAGCCGTGGGCGACCAGATTGATCGCTCCGGTCGTGCCTGACGTGAACACCACCTCGTCCGACGGGACGCCCAGATAGGCCGCGATCCGGCCGCGCGCCCCCTCATAGAGCAGGGTCGCGCGCTCGGCGCGGGGATAGACGCTGCGATGCACGTTGGCGCGCGAGTCGCGCTCGAACGCCTCCATCGCCGCCAGGGCCGGCCGCACGATCTGCGTCGTGGAGGCGTTGTCGAGATAGCTCAGCGTCTCGATCGGCGCGTCCAGGAAAGGGAAATCGGCGCGAATCTTCTGGATCACGAGGCCCGGCCCGCCAGAGCCGCGAGGGCTTCGGGCGTATCGACGTCGATCAACACGCCAGCGCCTTTGACGGGAGTCTCAGCAACCGCCTCGCCGTGGCGCAGCAAGAGGCTACGCGCGCCGGAATCACCGCTCAGACCCTGCATCGCCTCCACAAAACGGCGATCCCACAGAATCGGATTCCCCGCCTTGCCCTCGTAGGTCGGCACGCAGATCAGGCGGCCTTCGTCGGGATCATAGGCGGCGATCAGTCGATCAACGTCATCCGACGTCACTTTGGGCATGTCGCCGAGCGCGACCAGGAAGGCGTCGGCGTCCGTCGGCAGCGCAGCGAGGCCGGCCTTCAACGAGGCGCTGAGCCCGTCGGCGTAATCCGGGTTATGCACCAGCCGCACAGGACGCTCGCCCAGCGCCGCCCGCACCCCGTCCGCTTCACGGCCGGTCACCACGATCACATCGGTGACGCTGGAGGCCAACAGCGCGTCCACGGTTTTCGCGATCATGGGCGCGCCGTCCACCGGCATCAGCAGCTTGAACTGCCCCATCCGGCTGGATTTCCCGGCGGCCATCACGATCGCCGCGACCCGTGGCGCGGTCGGCGCGCGCGAGCCGCCTTCGCGCGGCTGCGGCCGGACCGCGATCTCCTTCAACAGCCCGCCGACCCCCATCGCCATCACATCCGATCGCGTCACCGGCAGATCGGCGCAGAGCCGTTGCAGCACCCAGTCGAACCCGTTCAACTTCGGCGAACGCGCGCAGCCGGGCAGACCCAAGACGGGACGCCCGGCCACAACCGCCAGAAGCAGCAGATTGCCGGGATCGACCGGCATGCCCAGATGGCGGATCGCGCCGCCCGCGGCTTCGATGCCGGTCGGCAGCACGTCGCGGCGATCCGCCACGGCCGACGCGCCGGCGATCAGGATCATGTCGCAGCCATCGGAGAGGGCGGCGCGCACTTCCTGGGACAGGGCGTGGGCCTCATGGGCGCAGCGGCGGCGCGAGGTCAGCGATGAGCCCAGCGCGGTCAAGCGCGCTTCGGTCACTTCCTCGGTCTTGTCCAGGATGGAGGATTTCATGCCGGGCAGGGTGGTCTGGATCAGGGCCACCTGTTTCGGCGCGAACGGCGCCAAGCGGATCAGCGGGCCCGATTCATGGGCGATGGTCAGCGCTTCTTCCACGATCTGGCGCGGCGCGGCGAAGGGGATCACCTTCACGGTCGCCACCATCTGGCGCGCCTCGACGCAGGCGTAGCGATCGACCGTCGCCAGGGTGATC
>JBMLRS010000274.1:0-1301 GCA_049240905.1 Elsteraceae bacterium | reverse complement strand
CGACCAGGACGGATAGGTCGCCGCGGCGACCGTCGCCCCGCCCGCAAACGAGAACAGCGCCAAAAGCATCCGGGTCGATCCGCCGCCCACCGTGTAGAGCGTGCCGGAGGCGCAGCCGCCCGCGATCTGCATGCCGATCCCGAACAGGAAGGCGCCCGCGACCAGTTCGATCCCGATCGGAAACACAAAGCCGCGCACCGGCTGCCCGAAAAGCGACCCCGCCGCCAACGCCGGGGTGAACAGCGCGATCAGCAGCGCCAAAAGCAGCAGCTGCCCGCGCACCTGCCCGCCCCGCCCGTCGCGCAGCAAGGCGCGATAGCCGGCCGTGAAGCCGAAGGATCCCTGATAGAGCGTCAGCCCCATGCCGACCCCGACCAGCCACAAGGCCGCCATCCGCCAGCCGCTCTCCTGCCCCGCCATCGCGGCCAGACCGACGATCGCCAAAAGCGCGACCGCGACCACGCGCAGATCGACAGTTTCGAAACCCTTGAACCGGGCGGCGGACACGGCGGGCGTGACGCCGCCGTCAATGAAATGAGCGCTGGACATGGCGGAAGAATGATCATTTCGCGCAGGCGATCAATCCGCCCCAGAAAATAAAAGAATTCGCGTCGCGAGCGGCATCGACAGGAGATAATTCTCCTAACCCGCCGAAGTTCGGGGATGGCTTTCTGCTACGCCGGGAGATCGACGCCGAGGAGGCGCGAGGGACGATCGTCAAACCGAACCTCCAAAGAGCCAGCGACAAACATCAACGCGAGACTTGTCCCGTGGGAGTATAAATCATCGCTATGCGCCCTTCGCTCGCCCTCGAACTCAACCGCAATGCGGTGCTAGAGGCGACTCGTCGCTTTCGAGCGGAGAACCCCCGTGTCTTCGGCTCAGCGCTCCACGGCGTCGATCAGGAGGGGCGCGATCTCGATCTGCTGGTCGACGCCTCACCCGAGGCGACGCTGTTCGACCTGGGCGGCCTCCAGATCGAACTCGAATCTCTCCTGGGCGTTTCCGTCGATCTGCTGACGCCTTCGGATCTGCCCCTGAAATTTCGCGCCAAGGTACTGTAGCGCACCCCTAGAATGAGACAGTGGAAAAGGGGACGGTTCTCCACTGAGGAGAGCTGATGAGCGAAAGACGGCCGACCAAACCGACCTTGGCGTTCAAGCTTGAGGCGCTGCGCCGAGTGAAAGTTAACGACACTGACCCCTTCTGACCCCATTTCGGTTTTTGATCTCTCTTGAGAGATCGGTGGCGAAACAGCACATTTGACAAATGCAAAAGACTTAGCTGTTCTATGCCGTATG
>JBMLRS010000273.1:0-4179 GCA_049240905.1 Elsteraceae bacterium | reverse complement strand
CTTTTCCTGGAGCACACCGACATTCAGGGCGTGACCGTGCTGGTCGATTTCCAAGGTCGGGAGGTCACGGACTCGCTTGCGGTGGCCGCAGCCTGGAAGAAAGGCGACCTGAAGGCGGACCGGATCGCCGGCAAGAAGCTGTCCTTCCGGCTGGACACCCATGGCGGGCGCTTTCTGGAGGGGTTGGACGCCGACATCGGCCGTAAGCTGCTTGCCGATCGAATGAGCGTCGCGCCGGCCGACGTGACGGGAACGGCGCTGAGATCCCTGGGGCTGGCGCCGGGCGAGCGTGACCGGCTGGAGAGCGTGCTGTTCGGTCAGGGCATGTCCGCCGCGGCGGTTCTGTTCTTCCGGGCCGCGATGGACGCCGCTGGCCATCAGGACGCTGGGGTGGTGGCCTCCAGCGGGTTCGACGTCTTCAAATGCCGGGCGTTCTCCTCAGTCGGCGCGGATCAGGCCGTGACCGCGGTCGGCACCGGCTCCTTCATGCCTGCCGGCTTGGCGGAGACCTACGCCACCGCCGATTGCTTCATGTATGACGGCGTGTTCCGAGTGAAGGAAGGTCGCGAGGCCCTGTTTCGTCCCTGGGCCGGGTGATCTGAAACTGCCCAGCGCCATCTCCGGTAAACGGCGGTGAGGATGAGAGGCGATGACGATTCCTGAGTTCGAGCGCGTGACGGTCACGAGCCGCGAGGAATGGCGCGCGTGGTTGGCCGCCAATCACCGGAGGACGGAAAGCATCTGGCTCGTCACTTACAAGAAGGGCGAGGGTCGGCCTTACCTGCCCTATGCCGACATCGTCGATGAAGCGCTCTGCTTCGGATGGATCGACAGTCGCCCGGCCAAGCTGGACGAAGCGAGGACCATGCTGCTCCTGTCGCCGCGCCGGGAAGGAAGCGCGTGGTCGGCGGTGAACAAAACGAAGATCCAGCGATTGGTCGAGACGGGAAGAATGACATCGGCCGGTCAAGAGAAGATCGATCACGCTAAGCTGGACGGATCCTGGGATCGGCTTGAAACGGTCGACGCGCTGATCATTCCCGACGATCTCGCCCGCGCGCTCGCCGCGACTCCCAATGCGGCGGCGCGCTTCGCGGCTTTCAGCCCCTCGTCGCGACGCGGAATCCTTGAATGGATATTGTCCGCGAAACGACCCGAGACACGTAAGAAGAGGATCGCGGAGACCGCGTCGCTGGCGGCGCGGAACATCAAGGCCAACCATCCAACGGGACGGCGTGGCGAAGCGCAATCCTAGCGCCAGGGCCTCTGTCGGGAAGGCTCACGCCGGGCTGATCGAGCTTCAAGTCAGGGGCAGACTTTTAAACCCAGAATCCGTCAAAGAATTCAATATTTCAATACCTTGTTCTCGATTCCTAACCTCAATTGTGAATTCTATGTCGGTTGATTTGGCGTTGCTGGCGCCGAACAGCCGCTCATGCTGGACCTCCAGCACATTGCCGCCGCCGTCCGCGATCAGCTTGGCCACGGCGGCGAGGCTGCCGGGGCTGTCGGCGATGTCAACCTTCAGCCGGAGGATCCGACCGTCGCGCACCATCCCGCGCAGCAGCACGCCGGTCAGAAGTCTTGTGTCGATATTGCCGCCGCAGAGCACCAAGCCGACCTTGCGGCCCTTGAAGCGTTTGGGATGCGCCAGCAGCGCGGCCAAGGCGGCGGCCCCCGCGCCTTCGGAGACGGATTTCTCGACCGTCAGGAAGAGGATGATCGCCTCTTCGATGTTGATTTCGCTGACCGTCAGAACCTCGGACACCCGCTCCTGGATGATCGAGAGCGGCAGCGCGCCGATGTCGCGCACGGCGATGCCCTCCGCGATCGTCGAGCCGCCCACGGTGATCGGCAGGCCCGCCAGGCGCTGCTGACAGGCGGCGTAGCTGTCGACCTCGACTCCGACCACCTCGACGCTGGGCTTCATCCCTTGCGCGCCGATCGCGCAGCCGGCGATCAGACCTCCGCCGCCGACGGGGATCACCAGGAGATCGATCTCCGGCGCGTCCTCCAGCATCTCCAGGCCGCAGGTGCCCTGGCCGGCGACGATGGCGGCGTCGTCATAGGGATGCACGAAAGTGTAGCCTTCGCGCTCGGTGAGCGCGCGGGCGTGGGCGCCGGCGTCGGACAGGCTGTCGCCTTCCAGGATCACCCGCGCGCCGAAGTCCCGCGTGTGCTGGATCTTCACCTGCGGCGTGAAGCGCGGCATCACGATGGTGGCGGGGATGCCGAGGCGCTGCGCGTGCCGGGCGACGCCCTGGGCGTGATTGCCGGCGGACATGGCGATCACGCCGACCTGGCGTTCCTCCGCCGTCAGCTGCGTCAGCTTGTTCAGCGCGCCGCGCTCCTTGAAGGAGGAGGTGAACTGCAGGTTCTCGAACTTGACCCAGACCTCGGCGCCGGTGATCGCGGAGAGGGTGTCGGAGCGCAGGCAGGGCGTGCGGACGACCTGCCCCTTGATCCGCTCAGCGGCGGCGCGGACGTCCGCGAAGCTGACGGTCAAGGATCTTGCCCGGCGTCGAGCGCTTCCGCGATGTAGCTGGCGGCCTCCAGAATGTCGGCGGCCACGGCTGCGCGCGTCATCAACGGGTCGTTATCCTGCAGCGCCTGCAGGATCTCGCCGTGGTGGCGCAGCGCGATCGCGAAATTCGGGCCGCGGACCGTAAAGTTCAGGATCGGCCCGATGCGCACCCACAGACCTTCGATCATGCTCATCAGAGTCGGCATGCCGGCCCCCTGATAAAGCGTGAAATGGAACAGACGGTTGGCCTCCAGCGCGGCCTTGCCGTCCTTGTCGCCTTGGGCGGTGTAGATGTCGTTGATCGCGGTCAGATCGGCCAGCCGCTCGGCGGTCATGTTTTCGGCGGCGACGGACGCCGCCAGCCCCTCCAACTCCGCGCGGATCTGCGCGATCTCCATGAACTCCTCGCTGGTCAAGCGCGGCAAGGCGATCGTGCGGTTCGGGCGGCCCTCGATCGCGCGCTCGGCGACCAGTCGGTGCAGCGCTTCGCGCACTGGCATGGGGCTGGTGCCAAGCTCCGCGGCGAGAGCCCTAATGGTCAGCACCTTGCCCGGCGGCCATTGCCCGGCGACGATCGCGCGACGCAGTTCAAGATAGACCGATTGGTGCATGGCTTGCCGCGCGACAGGCTGCATCTGGCGTGGCGAAGTCGGTTCGGCTTCCGCGATCGTAGCGATCGTGGCGATGTCATCAGGTTGCATGAACGTCGTTTTACTCCGCTCAACGAGATTTGGAAACGCGGTTGACAGCGCCCCGGCGGGGCCGTTCCCTCGCGCTCCTGGGAATTGAGCTTTCGGGAGACAAGCGATGACGAAGGTCGGGTTTATCGGATTGGGGATCATGGGCGCGCCGATGGCGCTTCGGCTGGTCGGCGCCGGCAACGAGGTGGTCGTGAAAAGCCGTCGCGCCGCGCCTGCAGACCTTTTGGCGGCCGGCGCGAAGGAGCTTGGATCGATCACCGAGGTGACGAAAGCCGCCGACGTCATCATCCTGATGCTGCCCGACACGCCCGACGTGGAGCTGGTGCTGTTCGGCGAGGGCGGCGTCGCCTCGGCGCTCACGCCGGGCAAGCTGGTGATCGACATGAGCTCGATCTGTCCGCTGCGCACCAAGGAGTTCGCGGCCAAGATCGAAGCCGCCGGCTGCCATTATCTCGACGCGCCGGTCTCCGGCGGCGAGGTCGGGGCCAAGGCCGGCACGCTGACCATCATGGTCGGCGGTCCGGACGCGGCGTTCCAGCGCGCCCTGCCCCTGCTTCAGGCCATGGGCCAGAAGATCACCCTGATCGGCGGCAATGGCGACGGCCAGACCTGCAAGGTCGCCAACCAGATCGTGGTCGCCCTCAACATCGAAGCGGTCTCCGAAGCCCTGGTGTTCGCCGCCAAGGCCGGCGCAGATCCCGCCAAGGTGCGTGACGCGCTGATGGGCGGGTTCGCCGCGTCGCGCATCCTGGAGGTCCATGGCGAACGGATGCTGAAGCGCACTTTCAATCCCGGCTTCCGCATCGCTTTGCACCAGAAGGATCTGGCGTTGGCGCTTTCCGGCGCGCGCAGCCTCGGCGTCTCCCTGCCCAACACCGCGACCGCGCAGGCGCTCTTCACGTCCTGCGAGGCGTATGGCGAGGGCCAGTCAGATCATTCCGGCATGGTCCGCGC
>JBMLRS010000272.1:0-13900 GCA_049240905.1 Elsteraceae bacterium | reverse complement strand
CTTGGCGTCGGGATCATGGCCCGGCTCTTTCGGCGACAGCCAACTATGGGCGACCGGATTGCGCCCCTCGAACAGCCGCTTCACCAGGGTTTCGCGGTCGATCGCCATCAGCAGCGCCTGCCGCACCCGCTTGTCCGCCAGGATCGGATTGTCGAAATTCACGGGCATGAACTCGTAATACATGCCCGGCACATAGATGTAGTTGAAGCGGTCCGGCATGCGCTTGTTCAGCGCCAGCACCTGATCCAGCGAGAAGCCCAATTCGCCCGCCACGAAATCGATGTCGCCGGACAGGAGATTCTGCTCCAGCGCCGAGGTGTTCTCGATCGTGCGGATGATGACCCGCTCGAAAGAGGGTCTCGGGCCGTTCCAGTGCGGGTTGCGCTCCAGCCGGAAGAATTGTCCGGTCTCCACCTGAGTGATCCGGTAGGGACCGTTGTAGAGGCCCGGCGTGGTGGGGGCGCGATTGTAGGCGTTGAGCTTCTGATAATCCTTCTGATCGGTCAGGCCCCGGTAGATCGGACCTTCGATATGTTCGGGCAGGATCGCGAAATTCAGCCGGTCGATGTTCGGACGCACCGCGCTGAGCCGCATGACGAAGTTGCGCTCGTCCGTCACGTCGATCTGGGTGATCACCGTGTAGGTGTCGCTGTTGCTGAAGCCCATGTCCGGCTGTTTGCCCAGCTCCAGACTGAACGCCACGTCCTTCGAGGTGACGGGGACGCCGTCGGCCCACTTCATGTCCGGCTTGATGGTGACGGCGAGGGTCATGCCCGTTCCGCCGCCCGGCAACTCGACGATCTTCAGCCGGCCGTTCTCCAAGCTCGGCACTTCCGTGCAGAGGTGGCAGATCGGGCGCCATTGCTCATCCAGCGAGAACAGATCGCGCCGAACCGCGCTCAGCACATATTGCTTGGCCGTGGTCGGGCCGATGCCGGGATGCAGCTGCGGGGGAAACTGCGAGACGCCGACCGTGATCTGGTCGCGCGTCTGAGCCGCGGCTTCGCCTCCCAAAACGGCGGCGAAGACCGAGAGGCAGAAGCCGAAGGCGCGAAGGCCGAATGACGACAGGAACATACCTTTTCAAGCAGGAAACCGTCCCCGAGCGGTCCCGGGGACGGGGTTGGACTTTACTGCGGGCGCCAATTTTCGATCGTGAAGGTCGACGGCACCGAATTGCCGGTCGGCTTCACGCCGGTCAGCCATTTCGGGATCACGAAGGGATCGGCGCGAAAGTACAGCGGCAGCACCGGCACTTCTTCGGTGTAGATCGCCTGCATCCGGGTCCAGTAGCCCTTGCGGACGGCGGGGTCGAGCTCCGCCTGTGTGGCGTTGATCAGCTGATCCATCTCCGTGTTCTTGAAGCCCGGATAGTTGGAGCCCGCGAAATTGTTCGCCTGACTTGGGACGTTGTCCGAGCGCAGCGTGACCACCGGCGGGTTCTGCGGCGAGGAGGATCAGGCGTACATGGCGAGGCCGGTGTAGCGGCGCTCCTTCAGGGTCTGGCCGAAATAGGAGCGGGCCGGCTCGTTCTTGATCACCACTTCCACGCCGACGTCCTTGAACTGGCTTTGCAGCACCTGCTGCACCAGCTCGCGCACCTTGTTGCCGGCGGTGGTGGCGAATTCGAACGACAGCTTCAGCCCCGCCGCGTTCTGACGGATCCCGCCCGCCGCCGGCCTGAAGCCGGCCTCGTCCAGCAGCTTTCTCGCCGCCGCCGGGTTGAACGGGTATTTCTTCACGTTCGGATCGTAGCCCGCGTCCTTGGGATGCACCCAGCTATGGGCGACCGGTTGGCGGCCCTCGAACAGCTTCTGCACCAGCGTCTCGCGGTCCATCGCCATCAGCAGCGCCTGACGCACGCGTTTGTCGGCCAGGGCCGGGTTGTCCAGATTCAGGTCGATATGCTCGTAGATCAGGCTGGATTCGAACACGAAGTTGAACTTGTCCGCCGCGCGTTTCTGCAGCGCCAGCGCCTGATCGAACGACAGGCCCAATTCGCCGGAGACATAGTCGACGTCGCCGGACAGCAGGTTCTGCTCCAGCGCGGAGGTGTTCTCGATCGTGCGGATGATGATCCGGTCGAAGGCCGGCCTTTCGCCGATCCAATGCTCGTTGCGCTCAAAGCGGATGAACTGGCCGGTCTCGACCTGGGTGATCTTGTAGGGGCCGTTGTAGAGGCCGGCGGTGGTCGGCGCCCGGTTGAAGGCGGTGTTGCGGCCATACTCCTTGGGATCGGTCAGGGCGCGATAGATCGGGCCTTCGATATGCTCCGGCAGGATGGTGAAGTCCGCGAGGCTGTCGAAATCATAACGGATCCGGTTGAAGTGGATGACGAAGGTCGAGGCGTCGACCACGTCGATCTTCTCCATCGCGTCATAGAGATCGGGGTTGTTGAAGCCCAGATCGGCGCGCTTGCCGGCCTCCAGGCTGAAGGCGATGTCCTTGGTGGTGATCGGCACGCCGTCGGCCCACTTCAGGCCAGGCTTCAAGGTGAGGGTGACCGCGATGCCCTTGCCGCCGCCCGGGCGATCCTCGATCTTCGCCTTGCCGTTCTGCAGGCTGGGCACTTCCGTGCAGAGGCCGCAGACGATCTTCCAATCGGCGGAGTAATGGGTGAGGAAGCGGCGCGCCACGCCATGCACGTAGGTCTTCGCCACGGTGGGGTCGATGCTGGGATGCAGATTGGGTGGAAACTGCGAGATCCCGATCGTCAACTGCGGGCGCGTCTGCGCCAAAGCGGCGTCAGGCAGGGCCAGGGCCGAGACGGCGAGCAATCCTGCGAGGGCGAAAATGCGCATGGAAGCCACTCTCCTATGATCTAAAGTCGGGCGCGGGGGTTTCCCGAACCGTTCCAACATTATGGCCGGAAAGTGGCACAGACCCATGCCGATTTCGAGCGTTCCGAATAGCCAGCCCGTGATCGAGAGCTGGCACGCGCATCTCTACTTCGACGCGGCCTCGAAAGACCAAGCCTGGGCCTTGCGCGAGGCGGCGGCCGAACGCTTCAAGGGCAGGGCGGTCATCGGCCGCTTCCATGAACGCCCGGTCGGCCCGCATCCGGTCTGGAGCAACCAGATCGCCTTCGAGCCGGAGCTGTTCGCCGAAATCATCGCTTGGCTGACCCTTAACCACGGCAGTTTGGACGTGTTCATCCACCCCAACACCGGCGACGCGCTCGCCGACCACCGCGACCGCGCGCTGTGGCTGGGCAAATCCTACGATCTGATCCTCTCCGCCCTGACTGAGTAGGGTGGCGTCAGCGCTTCTCGCCTTCTTCGGCCTCGATGAAGGCCAGAAGGGGCGCCCAGTCCTCGCGCAGGGTTTTCGCGCGAGGGCTGCGCAGATCGAACATGCTGAGGCCGTCGCGGGCGAGTTCGGCGTAGGCGGCGCTGTCACGCAGGCGGGCGACGACTTCGTGGCCGATTTCGCCCAGATAGTGATCCAGCTCGGCCGAGGCCTTGCTGCGCGGCTTCATTCGGTTGCCCAGCACCGCGACCGGCTTGCGATTGCGCCGGATCGGCTTCAGATCATCCAGCTTCTTGAGAAAGCGCGTGGTCGCCCCCTCGTCGAGCGCGGAGGGCAAGACCGGCAGCACGATCACATCGGCCTGGCGCACCAGATCCTCGATCGCGCCCTTCTTCATCGCCGCCGGGGCGTCGATCACCAGACGAGTCGCGCCGCGCGGGAGGTCGCCGACATCCTTGCTCCAGTCCAGCCCGGTGATCGGGGCGGCGGTGATCGGACGGCGCTTGACCCAGCCAAGGCTGCTGCGCTGCGGGTCCACGTCGGCCAGCACGGTCGAATGGCCGGCGGCGGCGAAGGCGCCGGCCAACTGAGTCGCGACCGTGCTTTTGCCGCACCCGCCTTTGATGTTGGCGACGAGAATCGAGATCATCCGGCGGCTCCCAAATGCAGACTTGGAGGCACGGTAGCGAGAGATGGCGTCCGGCGCCACCTCAGGCGCGGAATCACCCGCGCAAGGTTCCGCCGGTCGCCTGCGTCACCGCCGCGACGATCTTGGATCCAACCGCCTCAATCTCGGCGTCGGTGAGCGTCTTCTCCACCGGTTGCAAGGTGACCGCGATCGCGACCGACTTCTGGCCTTGCGCCATGCCCTTGCCGGCGTAGACGTCGAACACCGAAACCTTGGTGATCAGCAGCTTGTCAGCCCCACGCGCCGCCCTCACCAGCGCGTCGGCCAGGGTGTCGGACGGGACGAGGAAGGCGAAGTCGCGCTCCACCGGCTGCAGCGGATTCGGCTTCAGCAGCGGCTTGGCGCGGGTCTTGGCCTTGGGCAGCGGGATCGCGTCCAGGAACAGCTCCAGCATCGCGACCGGGCCGGTCAGGTCGAACTGCTTCAGGATCTCCGGATGCGGCTCGCCGAAGCGCGCCAAAACCGTCTTCGGCCCCAGCCGCGCGACCGCCGAGCGGCCGGGATGGTAATAGTCAGGCGCGTCGCGGGTCAGGCCCAGCCGGTCGACGTCGACGCCAAGCTGCGCCAGCACCGCCCAGACATCGGCCTTGGCGGCGTGGAAATCGGCGGCCTCAGGCGCGCCGCGCCAGGTGCGTTCGCGCGGCCCGGAACGCAGGCCGGCGGCGATGATCTCCTGCCCATCCGGCGCGATCGATTGATAGGCCGGCCCCAGCTCGAACAGATCGACGGATTCTATGCCGCGGTCATGGTTGCGCTGCGCCGCCGCCAGCAGATTGGGCAGCAGGCTCGGCCGCATCCAATCGAGATCGGCGGAGATCGGGTTGACCAGCTTCAAGCTCTCCGCGCCGCCGCCAAAGCGATCGGCCTGCGCCTTGGGCAGGAAGGACCAGGTGACGGCCTCGTTCAGCCCGCGCGCGGCCAAGGCCCGGCGCACGAAGCCGATGCGGCGCTGACTGGGCGTGACCGCGACCGGCGGCATCGCGCTCTCCCGATCGGGCAGCACGGCCGGGATCGAGTCGAAGCCGATGATCCGGGCGACTTCCTCGACCAGATCGGCCTCGCCTTCGATATCGCCGCGCCAGCTGGGCGGCGTGACCTGCCAATCGGCGCCGACTGTGAAGCCCAGGGCGGTCAGGATGCGCCGGCAGTCCTCGGGCGAGGCGTCGAAGCCCACCAGGCTCTTCACCCGTTCCGGGCGGAAGGCGATCTGGCGCTCCCAAGCGGGCGGGGCGCCGGCGATGACCAATTCGCTGGGTTCGCCGCCGCAGGTCTCCAGGATCAAGGCGGTGACCGCCTCCATGCCCTCGACCACAGCGCCCAGATCGATCCCGCGCTCGAACCGGAAGCGCGCGTCGGTCAACAGGCTCAGCTTGCGGCCGGTGGCGGCGACGCGGCGCGGATCGAACAGCGCGGCTTCGACGAACACGTCGGTCGTCTCGTCCGACACGCCGGTGCCGGCGCCGCCCATGACGCCGCCCAGGCTGACCACGGCGCTATCGTCGGAGATCGCGGTCATGCCGGCCTCCAGCACGTAATCCTTGCCGTTCAGCCCGGCCATCTCCTCGCCGCCGGATGCTGGATGGACGCGCAGATCGCCCTTCAGCTTGCCCGCGTCGAAGACGTGCAGCGGGCGATTGACGTCGAAGGTCATGAAATTGGTCAGATCGACCAGGGTCGAGATCGGGCGCAGGCCGATGCTCTCCAGCCGTTGGCGCAGCCATGTCGGGCTGGGGCCGTTGCGCACGCCCTTGATCAGCCTGCCCACGAACATCGGGCAATCGCCGCCCGCCTGCAGGTGAACCTTGATCGGGGAGGGGAATTTGCCCGGGATCGGCTGGATCTTGCGTTCGATCAGCTTGCCCAGGCCGGCGGCGGCCAGATCGCGCGCGATCCCGCGCACGCCCAGCGCTTCGGCGTGGTTCGGCGTCACCGCGATCTCGATCAGCGGATCGTTCAGCCCCATCGCTTCCGCGAAGGGGGTTCCGATCACGGCGTCCTCCGGCAGTTCGATGATGCCGTCATGATCGTCGGAGATCAGCATCTCCGACGCCGAGCAGAGCATGCCGTTGGAGGCTTCGCCGCGGATGTTTCCGGCCTTCAGCAGCATTTCGCCGCGCGGAATCACCGTGCCTGCCGCAGCGAACACGCCCTTCATGCCCGTGCGGGCGTTGGGCGCGCCGCAGACGACCTGGACGATCCCCTTGCCGGCGTCGACCTGGCAGACGCGCAGCCGATCGGCGTTGGGATGCTGCTTGGCCTCGACCACATAGCCGACGACGAAGGGCGCCAACTCCTTCGAGCGGTCGGTGACGTCCTCGACCTCAAGGCCGATCGCGGTCAGGCCCTGGGTGATCTGGTCCAGCGTGGCGTCGGTCTGAAGATGGGTTTTCAGCCAGGAGAGAGTGAACTTCATTTGATCGCTCCCCCCAGCACCGGCGCCGGATAATCGAGCGGGCTGAAGCCATAATGGCGCAGCCAGCGCAGATCGGCGTCGAAGAAGGTGCGCAGATCGGGGATGCCGTATTTCAGCATCGCGATGCGCTCGATCCCCATGCCGAAGGCGAAGCCCTGATATTCCGCCGGATCCAGGCCGCAATTACGCAGAACGTTGGGATGCACCATGCCGCAGCCCAGGATCTCCAGCCAATCGTCGCCTTCGCCCAGCTTCAGCTCGCCCTTGGAGCGTGAGCAACCGATGTCCATCTCCGCCGACGGTTCGGTGAAGGGGAAGAAGCTGGGGCGGAAACGCACGGGCACCTTGTCCAGCTCGAAGAAGGCCTTCACGAAGCTAATCAGCACGCCCTTCAGGTGGCCCATATGGGCGTTCTTGTCGATCCAAAGGCCTTCGACCTGATGGAACATCGGGGTGTGGGTCTGATCGCTGTCGGAGCGATAGGTGCGGCCGGGGATGATCACGCGGATCGGCGGCTTCTGGCTCATCATCGTGCGGATCTGCACGGGCGAGGTGTGCGTGCGCAGCACCATGCGCGAGCCGTCCGCCTCGCGTTCGGGCAGGTAGAACGTGTCGTGCATGTCGCGCGCGGGATGGCCGGGCGGGAAATTCAGCGCGGTGAAATTATGGAAATCGTCCTCGATGTCCGGCCCTTCGGCCAGCACGAAGCCCATTTCGCCGAAGATCGCGATGATCTCGTCGATGGTCTGGCTGATGGGGTGCAGCTTGCCGACGCTCTGCGGCGCGGGCGGCAGGGTGATGTCGATCGTCTCGGCCGCCAGGCGATTGGCCAGATCGGCCTTCTCCAGCTCCATCTTCCGGGCGGCGAGGGCGGATTCGACCTGCTCCTTCGCGCTGTTGACCCGCTGCCCGAAGGCGCGGCGCTCGTCCGGCGACAGGGCGCCCAGCTTCTGCATCTGGGCGGCGAACTCGCCCTTCTTGCCCAGCAGGGCGACGCGGGCGGCCTCCAGTTCGGCGAGCGAGCCTGCGGCCGCCACGCTCGTCTGAGCCTTGGTTACGATCGAGTCGAGTTCATCCATGACCAATTTCCGCCAGTCGCGTCACAGCGAGCGCGCAGAAGCGAATCATCGCGATGACGAAAGAAGTGAAGACAAACTCCTCCCTCACCCTGAGCTTGTCGAAGGGGCCTGGAAGCGACGGGCGCTTCTTCAAGCCCGGCCCTTCGACAGGCTCAGGGTGAGGAGAAGAGTTCGACCTTTACGGACGCGCGGCGCGCGCCTGATCGACCAGCAGCTTGAACGACTCGGGCGCATGCACGGCCATGTCGGCCATGACCTTGCGGTCGAGTTCGATACCCGCCTTCTTCAAACCGTCGATGAAGGTGGAGTAGGTCATCCCCACTTCCCGCACGGCGGCGTTGATGCGCTGGATCCACAGGCCGCGGAAATCGCGCTTGCGGACGCGACGATCGCGGTAGGCGTAGCGAAGGCCCTTTTCGACCTTCTCGATCGCGATGCGATAGTTGGTGGAGTTAGTGCCGCGATACCCCTTGGCGAGGTCCAGCACCTTCTTGTGACGGGCGTGCGAAGTGACGCCCCGTTTGACGCGAGCCATCTGCTTCTACCTCAACGGTTATAGGGCAAGTATTTCATCACGATGATGCGATCGGACTCGCACATGATCGTGGTGCCGCGCGCCTTGCGCTTCATGGACTGCGGACGCTTGCTCATGCCATGGCGTTTTTGCGCCACGCCGAACTTGACCTTGCCGGTCGCCGTAAAGCTGAAGCGCTTCTTCGCTCCGCTCTTCGTCTTCATCTTGGGCATTTTGATACTCCACTGTCTTGGCGAAGGGTCATCAACAATGGCCGGGCATGCCCTTTACGCCCGGACGCATCGACAGAAAGGCCAAAGCCTCCCCGGACCCCTCAATTTGGGAAGCGCGTTGTATAGTCTCGGCGAAGGCCTGATGCAACAGGGCTGTTGCGGAGCATTGATTGTGTAGTTACAATTTGTCATGACAGAGTGGGATGGCGCCAAGAATCTCCAGAACATCGCGAAGCACGGCGTCAGCTTCGAGCTTGCGCAGCGGATCTTCGACGGCCCTGTGCTCACTTGGATCGATGAACGTCGGGACTATGGGGAGCAGCGTGAAGTCAGCATCGGAATGGTAGATGGCGTGCTGGTGCTGACAGTGGCGCATACGGATCGATCAGGCGTTCGCCGCTTGATTTCCGCGCGGCCGGCGTCTCGGCGGGAGAGGAGTCGTTATGAGCAAGCGTTACGATAAGCCAATGACCGCCGCCGAGATTGCGGCCGTGACCGACGACCAGATCGATTTCAGCGACATTCCCGAACTGGATGAGGCGTTCTGGGCGAACGCCCGACTCGTCGAGCCCGATCGCACGCAGCTGGTGACGTTGCGGGTGAAAAAATCGGTCCTCGATGCGTTCAAGGCGCAAGGCAAGGGCTACCAGACCCGGATGAACGCGGTTCTGGAGAGCTACTCACGATCCATGCTTGGTAAAACCGGCTCCTGAGAAGTCTGTCCGCAGGAGCCGGCGAAACGCAGCGACGCCCTATTTCGGCGCGACCACCATGACCATCTGGCGGCCTTCCATCTTCGGCATCTGCTCGACCTTGGCGATTTCCTCCAGGTCGTCGCGCACGCGGATCAGCACTTTCATGCCCAGGTCCTGGTGCGCCAGCTCGCGGCCGCGGAAGCGGAGGGTGACCTTCACTTTGTCGCCTTCGCCGATGAAGCGGACCATGGCCTTCATCTTGATGCCGTAGTCGTTGTCGTCGATGGTCGGGCGGAGCTTGATCTCCTTGACCTCGATCACCTTCTGCTTCTTGCGCGCTTCGTTGCGGCGCTTCTGCTCCTCGTATTTGTATTTGCCGAAATCGAGGATCTTGCAGACGGGTGGTTCGGCGTTCGGCGCTACTTCGACGAGATCGGATCCGGCTTGGGCGGCGCGCTCCAGCGCTTCGCGGATGCTGACGACGCCCACCATTTCGCCGTCCTGGTCAACCAGTCGGACTTGGGGGGTGTTGATCTCTTCGTTGACGCGCGGCCCATCGCGGCTTGGCGTCAAATCCTGGGGGGGTCGGGCTATGGTGCTCTCCTATGTTCGCTTCGGGTCGTCTGTGAAAACTATAGCAACTTATTGTGTCAGGCGTCGGCTTGAATTTCGAGGGGTGTTCTGCCGTCGCGCTTCAACAGGGCCACGGCTTCGGCCAGCGGCATGTCCAAACCCTTGGGTTCGCCTTCGCCCAAGCGGCGCATGGACACCGCGCCCTGCTCCATCTCGCGCTTGCCGACGACCAGGATCACAGGGACCTTGGTCAGGCTGTGCTCGCGAATCTTGTAGTTGATCTTCTCGTTGCGCAGGTCGGCCTCCGCGCGCAAGCCGGCCTTGCGCAGCGCCGCGACGACGGATTTGGCGTAGTCGTCGACGTCGCTGACGATCGGGGCCACCACCACCTGCAGCGGGGCCAGCCAGAAGGGCAGGCGGCCGCCGAAATTCTCGATCAGGATGCCGGCGAACCGCTCCAGCGAGCCAAAAAGCGCGCGGTGCAGCATGACCGGGATCTTCTTCTGGCCGTCGCTGTCGACGAAGCTGGCGCCGAGACGATCCGGCAGGTTGAGGTCCACCTGCAAGGTGCCGCATTGCCAGTCGCGGCCGATCGCGTCGCGCAACACGAACTCCAGCTTCGGGCCATAGAAGGCGCCTTCGCCGGGGTTGATCGTGTAGGGCCGGCCGGTCGCCTTCAAGGCGGCCATCAGCGCGGTTTCCGCGATGTCCCAGATCTCGTCCGAACCCACGCGTTTCACCGGGCGGTCGGAGAATTTGATCGAGACGTCCTCGAAGCCGAAATCCTTGTAGATGCCGACGATCAGCTCGCAGACCGCCAGGCTTTCGGCCTGGATCTGATCCTGCGTGCAGAAGATGTGGGCGTCGTCCTGGGTGAAGGCGCGCACGCGCATCAGGCCATGCAGCGCGCCCGACGGCTCGAAGCGGTGGACCTTGCCGAACTCGGACAGGCGCACGGGCAGGTCGCGATAGCTCTTCAGGCCCTGCTTGAAGATCTGGATATGGCCGGGGCAGTTCATCGGCTTCAGCGCGAAGACCCGCTCTTCCTTCGGGTCGGTCGTGAACATGTTCTCGCCGTACTTCTCCCAGTGCCCGGAGGCCTGCCAGAGCGAGATGTCCATGATCTCCGGCGTGTTCACTTCGTCATATCCGGCCAGCGCGGCGCGCTGGTGCATGTAGCTTTGCAGGGTGCGGAACAGCGCCCAGCCCTTGGGGTGCCAGAACACGCCGCCCGGCGCCTCCTCCTGGAAATGGAACAGGTCCATCTCCCGGCCGAGGCGGCGATGGTCGCGCTTCTCCGCCTCCTCAAGCTGGTGAAGATAGGCGTCCAGATCGGCCTGGGTGGCGAACACCGTGCCATAGATGCGCTGCAGCTGCGGGTTTTTGGGATCGCCGCGCCAATAGGCCCCGGCCAGCTTCATCAGCTTGAAGGCCTTGCCCAGCTTGCCCGTGGAGGGCAGATGCGGGCCCGTGCACATGTCCAGCCACTCGCCCTGGCGATAGACGGAGATGTCCTCGGCCGCGTCGATCTCGTCGATCCATTCATCCTTGAAGCTCTCGCCCTTCTCCTTGAACCAGGCCTTCATCTGCGGCCCGTCCCAGATCTCGCGGACGATGGGGAGGTCGCGATCGACGATCTCGCGCATCTTGGCCTCGATCGCCTCGAAATCATCCGTGGAGAACGGCTGCTCGCGATGGAAATCGTAATAGAAGCCGTTCTCGGTCGCGGGGCCGAAAGTGATCTGCGTGCCGGGGAACAGCTCCTGCACCGCCTGCGCCAGCACATGCGCGCCGTCATGGCGCAGCAGATCCAGCGCCTCGCCGGACTTGGCGGTGATCACGGCGACGGTGGCGTCCCGGTCGATGACGGTCGCGAGATCGCGCACCGATCCGTCGATTTTGATCGCCAGCGCGGCGCGCGCCAGGCTCGGGCCGATCGAAGCGGCGAGTTCGGCCCCGGAGACGGGGCGGTCGAACGGCCGTTGCGAGCCATCGGGAAGCGTGATTACAGGCATGGGTCCAGCATCTTACGGAAACGGAAAAAGGGCGGTGGAAGCTGCGCGCTCCCGACCGGCCTGTCAAGGCTGGGCAGGTTCAGGGGGTGTGCTCGCCCGCCAGCAACGCCAGCGATTCGGACCAGACCGCGTCGATCGACAGATCCTTCAGATCGGGCTTGCGCAGCGTCTTTGTAAGGAGGGTGCGTGGCGCGCAGCGCGCGGGATCGGATTCAGCGGAGAACAGCACCAGGGAGGGCGCGCCGGCGACCGCCAGGATATGCATCGGCCCCGTGTCGTTGCCGATGGCGAGCGCCGCGCCCCGGCCCAAGGCCGCGATCTGCGCCAGGTTGGTGCGGCCGGTCAGATCAATGACGTTGGGCGAGGCCTTCGCCACGCCCGCCGTCACGGCGGCCTCGGCGCCGGCGCCCAGCAGCACCGGCGTGATCCGCGCTTTCGCCAGGCGATCGGCCAGGCTCGCGAAATGCGGCCAGCGCTTGGCCGGGCGATGGGCCGAGCCGCCGGGGACCAGGATCGCGTAGCGCTCAGGCAGCTTGAAATCCTCCAGCGACGCCGCGATCCAGGAGAGATCCGACGGCGGCGTCTCCAGGATGCCCGCGCCGCGCAGCTGGCCGGCTTGGCGATCGATGGTGTGCGCGGTCTCCCGCCCCGGGTCGGGATCGGGATGGGAGCAGCCGGGCGCGATCCCGGACCATTCCGGCTTCGGATCTCCCATCATCCGGAAGTATTGCGACGAACGGCGGGAGGTCTGCAGGTCATAGACCCGATCGAACTTCTGGCCGCGCAGCCAACGCGCCAGCTTCAGCCAGGCCATCGGCCGGGTCCAGCTTGGTCGATCGTCGGTCTCGATCCGATCGAAATAGGGCGCCGGCGTAAGGAACTCGACGAAGGCCGGGGTGGTGAGCAGCGTGATGTGGGCGTCGGGATGATGCCGACGGATCGCGGCGCAGGGCCCGAGCGCCTGGATCAGGTCGCCGAGCGCGCCATGCTTGATGACCAGGATTCGGGTCACAACAATTCGTGATAGACCGCGAGCGTCGCGGCGGTCATCGCGCCCTTGGAGAAGTTGGCCGCGACATGGGCGCGCGCGTTCGCCGCCAGGATCGACCGGCTGTCGCTGTCCATGTCCAAGGCCGCCTCGATCGCGCCCGCCAGATCCGCGGCGTCGCCGGGCGTGGTCAGCCAGCCAGTCTCGCCGGGGACCACAGTTTCGCGCGCTCCGCCATGATTGGCCGCGATCATCGGCCGCCCCATGGCGCCGGCTTCGGCCGCCACGCGCCCGAAGCCTTCCGGATCGGTCGATGGCGCGACCACGACGTCCGCCAGCATGTAGGCCGCCGCCATGTCGCGGCAGTCGCCGACGAAACGGACCTGACCGGAAAGGCCGCGCGCCTCGATCTGGGCGCTGACCTCCTGCTTGTATTTATCGGCGCCCTGGTCGGATCCCACGAACAGGCAATGCAGATCGCGTCGGCCCAGCATCGCGAGCGCGTCGACCAGCACGCCATGGCCTTTCCACCGCGAGACCCGGCCGGGGAGGATCACAAGCGGCACGCCGTCGGGCAGACGCCAGCTTTGCGACAGCGCCATCAGCCGCTCGGTTGTCATGCGCGCGGGGTCGAAGACATCGACGTCGATCCCGCGTGGGATCACGCGGATATGGTCGGGGTTGACCGCGTAGTTCTTCAGGATGTGGTCGGCGATGTGATTGGAGATCGCGATCACTCGATCGCCCCGCGCCATCACTGAATTGTACCAGCGCTTCAAGCCGGTCTTGAAGTTGTAGGTCGCGTGAAAGGTGGTGACGAAGGGCCGGCGCGTGCTGCGCGCCGCGCTGTAGGCGCTCCATGCCGGGGCGCGGCTGCGGGCGTGCACGATGTCGGCGTCCAGGCTCTCGATCAGCGCGGCGAGCCGGCGGGCGTTCGCGCGGATGGCCCAGGGCGTTTTGCGGTCGAGCGGCATCTGCACATGGCGCGCGCCGAGTCGCTCCAGCTCGCGGACCATCGGTCCGCCCGAGGAGGCGACCACGGGAATCCCGCGCGCGGCGGAGATCGCGCCGGCCACATCCACCGTGCCGCGCTCCACGCCGCCGGTCACCAACGCCGGCACCACCTGCAGCACGGTGATGGCGCGCAGCAGGCCGGCCTCAGGAACTTCCAAGGGAGCCGCGATCTGTGTCAGGGTCATACTGTCGGATGATGAGGCGGTGATGAAGGAAGTTCGGATAGCGTCTGCGGCGAAGATCGGACCAGCAGGGTCGC
Source organism: Elsteraceae bacterium (assembly GCA_049240905.1). GTDB lineage: Bacteria > Pseudomonadota > Alphaproteobacteria > Elsterales > Elsteraceae > JBMLRS01. Next base: position 180 of record JBMLRS010000272.1, on the reverse strand, counting down.
TTGATAGCGGAGAAGCGTCGCCGTCGAAACTGAAACTTCAGACCGGCGTGATCGCCTATCGCAAGACCGCGCCGCGGCGGGGCAAGCCGACGGTGGTCTTCCTCTCCGGCCTCAACTCGGACATGGGCGGAACGAAGGCGAGCTATCTGGCCTCGGCCTTGCCCGCGCATGGGTTGGGCT
>JBMLRS010000271.1:0-1825 GCA_049240905.1 Elsteraceae bacterium | reverse complement strand
GCCTGCCCGACAAGGATTTCTACCTCAACCAGGAGCCGCGCTTCGTCCAGATCCAGGCGATGGACCGTGGCGCGCTCCGATCGCGCGACCAGAAGGAAGCCGCCGCTGCGCCCGATCACCGGGATCACCAGAGCTTCGTCCTGGCTCAGAGCGGCGCGCACTTCCTGAGGCGGCAGCGGGCGCGGCGCGGCCAGGCGCGCCTGCTCAGGCGCCGTCTCGGCCAGAGCGGCGCTGGCGAGTCGGACCTTGCCGTTCTCCTCCTCCACCTGATCGGCCAGTTGTCTTTCGCGCGCGGCGTCGCGGCCGCGGAGCTTGGCGGTCTCCTGACCCAGCTCCATCAACAGCAGGTCTCGGCGGCGGACGGCCTGATCCAGCGCCCGGACCACCGCCCCTACCGCCGGATTGTCGATCGCCTGTCGCGCCGCCATGCGCGTGATGGTCTGTCCGGTCAGCCCGCCGCGCAACAACTGCGCGGCGCGCAGCGCCTCATCGGCCATCTCCGCCGCGCGCGCAGGGTCGGCTGCGCCGAGCTTGTCCACGGCGTCGAGCAGCGGCAGCAGCCGCTCCATGTCCAGGGTGGGATTGACCGCGCGATCGTCAGCCAGCCGATCCACGGCCTGTCGATAGACTGCGTAGGCTTTATCTGGCTGGCCGGCGGCGTTGAGCTGGCGGGCCAACGCGATCTCCCCGTTCGCAACGGCCAGGCCGCCGCCAAAGATCGCGCGGCGTAGATCTGCGGCGGTCTGCATGCGCTCCACCGCGACGGGCCAATTCTCGTCCGCCGCTGCGATGTCGCTCTGCAGCCCGGCGATCTGCACCATCCACCAGGGTGGTGAGCCAGGGGCGGTCTCCAACAGACGCCGCGCCTCCGCCGCCTGCCGTTCGGCGCGGTCGCGCTCACCCAGACGCAGCGCCATCGACGCCTCTATCCACAGGCTATGGGCGACCTCGGCTCGATTCGCCCCGATTTCATTGAGGACCGAACGCGCCTCGCCCGCGACCCCGACGCGGTCCGCTATCTCGCGGCGCAGGCTGGTCGCCTGTCGGGCTAGCCGCTCCGCGTCGACATAGCTGCGTTTGTTCGCGGCGGCGAGCGCCAGATAGGCCACGAGGCGCGGGTAGTCGCCGCTGTTGACGGAACTGCGGATCAACGGCTCGGCGCGACGGAACAGCGCGTCGGCCTCGGCGTCGCGGCCCTGGTTGCTGACCTCAAGCGCCAGATGCATCAGGGTGACGCCGACGCCGGCGTGGGTCTCGCCCAACAATCGGATTTGCGCGTCGAGCGCGCGCCGATAAGCCTGCTCCGCCCCTTGATAGTTCTCGGCGCTGTTGTAAAGCCGGGCCAGCTCGATCAGGTCCTGGAACCCGTCCAGATCGACCGCGCCGAAACCGAACGCCTCCTTCCCCAGCAACGCCTCCAGTTCCGGCAGGCGGGCGAGGCCGCGCGCCGTCGGCGCCGCGGCGACGGTGGGCCGCCCGTCGCGCGTCAGATCCGTCATCGCAGCGAGGATGAGATCGAGCACGGCCGGCGGCCCCTCGCCTTGCAGCAGCGTGTCGCCTGACGCCGCTATCAGGGTCGCGTGCGGCCAGCCGCCGGTTTTCTGGGTGCAGGCGGCGATCAGGACCTCGAGGTCGCCGAGCTTGCGCCATTCTCCTGGCTGGCAGGCCAGTTTCCGGCTGAGGCCTTGCGCCCAGACGCCCTGGCGGGCGGCGCCCTCGATCGCGGCGCGGCGCCCCGCCGGATCGACCGGCATGGTGAGGGGTAAGGTGGCGCGCGCCAAGCTGCCGCTGGCATGTATTTGGTGGGCCGCATTCTAGCCAGCGG
>JBMLRS010000270.1:0-7205 GCA_049240905.1 Elsteraceae bacterium | reverse complement strand
GCGATCCGCGAAACGCAGCATTTCGACGCCGATGAGTTGGTCGGCTCCATCGAACGGAAAGCCGGCGAGCGAGGCGACGCCCGCGCTTTTGCCGTCCGGATTGACCAGGAGCGCATAGTGCGAGCGGACGCCGGAATAGACCGCGACGTCCAAGCCGCCGCCGCCGATGATCTGGTCGTCGCCGGAACTGCCGGTCAGCGTGTTGTCCAGGTCGTTGCCGCGCAGAATGTCAGCGCCTGCGCCGCCGATGGCGTTGACGATCTTCGTGCCTTGCGCGACCGCCCCGGTGATCCGCCCGTCCGCGTAGGAGATCGAGTATTCGTTGAGGTCGATGGTCTGATTGCCGGAGACGCCATTGCCGTCGAGCGTGTTGATCCCGTTCGGGTCCCAGATCGATGAGAACCGGAACGTGTTGAGCAGGTAGGTGTTGTCGCCCGGCGCCGCGTTCATGTTCGCGCCGTAGAGATGCTGCAGCGCGCGGATGTCCGCGATGCCGGGGGTGGAGGCGTAGCCGGTGATGCGGGCGTCGTTGTTATAGGACATGACCGTGATCGCGGTCGTGTCCAGCGCGCTGGACGGGAAGAAGGGCGGCGTTCCGTCGCCGTCGCCGTTGTAGTTTCCGGGATGCTTCAGGCCCAGCGCATGGCCCAGCTCATGCAGGACCGTCAGATAGCCGAAACCGCCGACGGCGTTGCTGAAGACCACGCTGCTGGAGAAGAACACGTCGCCGCCCCAGCCATAGAAGTCGTCGGACGGCACTGGCAGGATCGTGAGCCCGGCGATGTTGCCGAAGGATGTGAGGCTGCCGGTGACGCGGATGTCGCCGGCCCCGAGAAAATTGTCGGCGACCTGGGCGAACTTGATGTTCGCGACGTTCGAGTAGGCCGCGAGCGCCTGCCGCGTGGCGGTGGCCAGCGAGGAGGACGCGGCGGTGACCGCGTTGCCGTTGAGCGGAGCGATCCCTTCGTCGAACTGGAAGAACGAACTGCGCGAGGCCGTGAAGCTGTAGGTCACGGTTCTGCTGGCGTCGAGCGCCCATTTGTTCTTGGCCAGAAGCGCGTCGACGTAGGGATCCGCGCTCCGGGCGGCGATCGTCACGCCCAGCCGATTGCCGTCTATGCCATTACCCATCGGCCAGCCCGTCCGTCTCGAGAGCGATCATGCGACACCGATCAAAGCGGTCATGTCCAGCGGGTCGAGCGCCGCCGTCGCGGGGCCGACGACGCTGAAGGCGACCGGGTCGAAGGCCTCAAGCAGACCGCGCTCCTGGAATTTGTTGGTGGTGAGGATGGCCGACAGATCGGCTCCGGCGGAAGCCGCCTTGCGCGCGGCGTCCGCCTGGGTCCGGATCGGCGACAACCAGCTGCGGGCGACGGAGGCGGCGCTGGCCCCGGGCACGCCCAGCTTGGCGTCGGCCGCGTCGCCGATCTGGTTCGTGAAGGCGTCGGCGGCGATGATCCGGCTTTGCGCGGGGATCTGATAGCTGGCGGGCACATTGGTCGCGCCCAGATAGGACACGAACATCACCCAAGGCAGCTGCTCCTTGGAGATGACGCCGAGATTGACGATGTTGGTCCAGGCCGCCTGCTCGAAGGCGGTCGCCTGCACGCCGAACATGTTGACGAAGGTCTTGCTGACGATGGCCTGGGTGATGTCGGCGTTTGAGTAGGCGCCGTCCGCGAGCGCGGCGTTGTAGAACGCCTTCTGCATCTCAACGGAGGGGCCTTGGCCGACCTGCGCGGCGATCCCGTCGCGATATTCCGCCCCGACGCCGCGTCCGAGATAGACGACGGAAAGCTGATTGGCGATCGCGACCCCGATCGGGGTGACGGCCGCCCGGTCGATCGCCACGGTCCGGTCGGCGAAGGCCAACAGCTCTATGCCCGTCAGCGTGTCGATCCCCTCGGACGCGAAGCCGGGCAGGCTGGAGACGGTCGCGCTCTGCCGGTCCGCGCTCAGCGTCACCGTGTAGGCGGACTTGAACCCGCGAAAGACCGCCGTGTCGACGCCCGCGCCGCCGATCAGGGCGTCGTCGCCGGCGCCGCCGGTCAGCCGGTTGTTCAGGGCGTTGCCGATCAGGGTGTCGTTGCCGGCGCCGCCGACCGCGTTCGCCATCTTCGTGCCCGCCGCGAGCGCGCCGGTGATCTTGCCGCCGGAGAAGGAGAAGGAATATTCGGCGAGGCTGATCCTCTGATCGCCGGAAACGCCGGCCCCATTCAAGCTGTTGGTTCCGTTTGGATCCCACACCGTCTGCATGCGCGTGAGGCTGAGCTGGTAGGTGTCGTCGCCTGGCGCGGCCTTCATGTTGGCGCCGTAGATGTATTGCAGGGCCCTGATGTCGGCGATGCCCGGCGTGGAGACATAGCCGTTGATCCGGACGTCCTGGTGGTAGGACATCACGGACAGCGCGGTCGTGTCCTGCTCCCGGGCGGGGAAGAAGGGTGGGGCGGCGTTGCCGATCGCGTTGTAGTTTCCGGGATGCTTCAGGCCCAGCGCGTGACCCAGCTCATGCAAAACCGTGAGATAGCCGTAGCTGCCGGGCGTGTTGTCGAACAGCACGTTCCGGTAGAGGAATTCGTCTCCCGCCAGCCCTCCGGTGACCTCGGTCGGGGCGGGGAGGACGGTGAAGGCGCCAACCGCGGTCGGCGATTGGATGGACACGATGAAACGGATGTCGCCGGCGCCGTTCACATCGTCTGCGACCTGCGTGAAATTGATGTTGGCGACGTTCGAATAGGCCTGAAGCATCTGGCTGACCGCCGGACGCAGGGTCGAGAAGGTCGTGTTCGCCAGATTGCTGTTGAAGGGAACCTGGACGCCGCCGCCTAAGCCCAGATAGGAGGTGACAGGGTTCGGATAGCTGTAGGTGATGGTTCTGCTGGCGTCGACCGCCCAGGCGTATGTGCCCATCAGGGCGTCGACATAGGGATCGGAGCTGCGCGCGATTCTGAAGACGCCGAGGCGGTTGCCGTTGATCCCGTTGCCCACCGCACCCTCGAAACCGCGTAGACCGAATTTCGTAACGCTATCGTTCGGTCAATCGAGAGTCAATTTTGGACGTCAGCATTTGCACGCGCAAGGACGCATGGGGATCCTGATCACCGCGCTTGGGTGTGGTACTCCGGGTTGGGCATCATGTCCACGCCGTGGGCGACGCGGTTGGTCATGTTGAAGAAGCCCGCGACCTCGCAGATGTCGAAGATGTCGGCGTCGGAGAAGCCGACCTCGCGCAGGGCTTCGCGCTCGGCTTCCGACGCGTGCTCCGGCGCTTCGGTCAACAGGGCGGCGAAGTCGAGCATCGCGCGCTGACGGTCGGACAGCACGGCGACGCGGTGATTGAAGGCCAGCATCTCGCCGAGCTGCGGATCGCCTGAAAGCTGGCGCACGGCGGCGCCATGGGCGACCAGGCAGTAATAGCAGCGGTTGAGCGAGGAGACGACGACGGCGATCATCTCCCGCTCCAGCTTGGACAGCCCGGACTCGCCCAGCATCAGCTCGTTATAGGTCGTGATGAAGTTCTTCAGCTTCTGCGGGCGCAGCGCGTAGGCGCGCAGCACGTTGGGGATGAAGCCCAGTTTCTCGCGGCATTTGTTCCAATAAGGATCCAGGTCGCTGGGCAGATCTGATTCCGGCGGCGTGGTCAGATCCATGATCTTGTCGGGCTGCGGCATGCTCAGTTTCCTCCGATCAGTCCGCGATGGCGGATCAAGTGGTCGGCCAGCACGACCGCGACCATGGCTTCGCCCACGGGGACGCCGCGGATGCCGACGCAGGGGTCGTGGCGGCCTTTGGTGGAGATCTCCGTCTCCGCGCCGGATTTGGTGACGGTGCGGCGCGGGGTGAGGATCGAACTGGTGGGCTTGACCGCGAAGCGCGCCACGATGTCCTGACCCGTGGAGATGCCGCCCAGGATGCCGCCGGCGTGGTTCGACAGGAAATCGACTTTGCCGTCGGCCATGCGCATCTCGTCGGCGTTCTCCTCGCCGCTCAAGGCCGCGCTGGCGAAGCCTTCGCCGATCTCGACGCCCTTTACAGCGTTGATGGTCATCAACGCGCGCGCGATGTCGCCGTCCAGCTTGTCGTAGATCGGCTCGCCCAGACCGGCGGGCGCGCCGGAGGCGACCACTTCGATCACCGCGCCGGTGGAGGATCCCGATTTGCGCACCCCGTCGAGAAAGTCCGCGAAGGGCTGCACCATGGCGGCGTCCGGGCAGAAGAAGGGGTTCTGGTCGACCTGCGCCCAATCCCAGCGGGCGCGATCGATCTTGTGCGGGCCCATCTGCACCAGCGCGCCGCGGATAGTGACGCCCGGCCCCAGGATCTTGCGGGCGATCGCGCCGGCGGCGACGCGCATGGCGGTCTCCCGCGCGGAGGAGCGGCCGCCGCCGCGATGGTCGCGCACGCCATATTTCGCGTCATAGGCGTAATCGGCGTGGCCGGGGCGATATGTCTCCGCCAGATTGCCGTAATCCTTGGAGCGCTGATCGACGTTCTGGATCTGCAGGGCGATCGGCGTGCCCGTGGTCAGGCCGTCGATCACGCCGGAGAGGATGGTCACCTCGTCCGGCTCTTGGCGCTGGGTGGTGTAGCGCGATTGGCCGGGCTTGCGCTTGTCGAGCCAGACCTGGATGTCGGCCTCGGTCAGGCTCAGGCGCGGCGGAACGCCGTCGACCACGCAACCGATGGCGGGGCCGTGGCTCTCGCCCCAGGTGGTGAAGCGGAAAGCAGTCCCGAAACTGTTACCCGCCACGGCTCAGACAGTCGCGATGTCGGGCGCGTCGGCGGCCTTCATGCCGACCACGTGATAGCCTGAATCCACGTGGTGGATTTCGCCGGTGACGCCGCTGGAGAGGGAGGAGAGCAGATAGAGCCCGGCCCCGCCGACATCCTCGATCGTGGTGTTGCGCTTGAGCGGCGAGTTGTACTGGTTCCATTTCAGGATATAGCGAAAATCGCCGATCCCGCTGGCCGCCAAGGTCTTCACCGGGCCGGCGGAGATGCCGTTGACCCGGATGTTGCGCCCGCCCAGATCAACCGCCAGATAGCGCACGCTCGCCTCCAGCGCGGCCTTGGCCACGCCCATGACGTTGTAGTGCGGCACGACGCGTTCGGCCCCCAGATAGCTGAGGGTCAACAGCGCGCCGCCGTCGTTCATCATCGCTGCCGCGCGCCGGCAGACGGCGGTGAAGGAGTAGCAGGAGATGTCCATGGACTGCAGGAAGTTCGCCCGGCTGGTGTCCATGTAAAGGCCCTTCAGCTCCTCCTTGTCGGAGAAGGCGATGGCGTGGACGACGAAATCGATGGTCTCCCAGCTTTCCTTCAGCGTCGCGAACAGCGCGTCGAGCGAGTCCTCGTCGGACACGTCGCAGGGGATCAGCAACGGCGCGCCCAGGCTCTCGGCCAACGGTCGCACGCGCTTCTCCAGCGCTTCGCCGAGATAGCTGAAGGCCAGCTCAGCGCCTTGGGACGCGAGGCTCTTGGCGATGCCCCAGGCCAAGGACCGATCATTGGCGACGCCCATGATCAAACCACGTTTGCCCGCCATCAACGGGCCAGCTGAAGACTCTGTCATGCAGTTAGGCTTTCCCTTCGCCGACCGGCGGCGTCACGCGTCAAACCCGGCCTTACGTCGAACATCATAGCCGGCGGCGCGGCTCCAACGCTCCATGAAACTGGTCAGCTCCCCGTCGATCACGTCAGGCAAGGTGACCACCAGCTTCACCAGCTGATCGCCAGCCGGCAAAGTCTTTGTGGCAGGCAGACCCTTGCCGCGCAAGCGCAAGGTCGTGCCGCTGTTGGCGCCTTTGGGGATTTTCACCGCGACCTTGCCTTCGATCGTGGGCACGGTCACGGCGCCGCCCAGCACCGCCTCCGGCAGCGTGATCGGCAGGGTCAGGAGAATGTCACGGCCCTGGCGCGAGAGCAGGGGGTGCGGCTCGATCTGCACTTCGATGTAGGCGTCGCCCGCTGGCCCGCCGTTGATTCCGGGTTGCCCTTGGCCGGCGAGCCGAAGTTGCGTGCCTTCCTCCGTGCCGGGGGGGATTGTGATGTCCACCGTCCGTTGATCTGGCAAGGTGAGGCGGCGCTTGTTGCCAGCCGCGGCTGCGATGAAATCGACGGTGACCGAGAAATTGATGTCGGCGCCGCGGCGCTTGGAGCTGGCTCCGCCATTGAAGCCGGCCCCGGCGCCGCCGAAGCCGCGCCTAGCGCCGCCGCGCAGGATCTCGTCGAACAGGTCGTCGGGATTGATCCCAGCACCGAAGCCGCCGAAGCCGGCGCCGGGTCCCGCCCCGGCCCCGCCGCGGGCGCGCGCCGAATCGGCGCCGGGATGCGGGCCGCGACGGCCGCGCATCGGGCGCTCCGCGCCGCTGGCGTCGATCTCGCCGCGGTCGAAGCGGGCGCGCTTCTCGGGATCGGACAGCAGATCATGGGCGACCGAGACATCCTTGAACTTGCGTTCAATGCCCGCGTCGCCTGGGTTCAGGTCTGGGTGGTACTGCTTTGCGAGCTTCCGATACGCTTTCTTGATCGTGTCGGCGTCGGCGTCGCGGGGCACCCCCAGCACATCATACGGATCGCGCATCGCCATGTTGGTCCACTATTCCAAAGAATCCTGGATTATAGCGGCGGTTCAACGATGCGGCGAGATGAGCCGGTTATTGGACGATTTTCCAGCTGCCGTCCGGCTGCAGGCAGGCGACGCCGTAACCGGACTCCGGCCGACCGCCGATGATGACGGTCTGCTGGAACTCGCGGCATTGCTCGCCACGCGGACCCTGGCCGGCGCGGGTGGGCATGAAGCTGCCGGAATTGCCGGATTGCGGATTGCTCCAGGTGATCTGCTGGCCGATCGGGGCGTTGTAGGCCTGCGCCTGGGCCTGCTGCATGCTGACGCGGTCGGCGCGATCGAGCGAGCGCCCGGCCGACTGCCCGAGCAGCGCGCCGCCCACGGCGCCGGCCGCGATGGCCGCGCCCGTGCCGGATCCCTTGAAAATCTGAGACGCCAGAAGCCCGCCCAGCGCGCCGCCGACGGCCGCGCCGCCGAACTCTTTCGGGCCGGTGTCATTCGCGCAGCCGGCCAAAGCCCGCGCGTTACAGCCGCAGGTCGCGCCGACCCAACACACCGTCGCGCCCAACCAAGTCCACGTCCAGTCGATAATAGCCGCCAATCCCTTCCACGGCCACCGCAGGGCCAACCACCATCC
>JBMLRS010000269.1:0-5054 GCA_049240905.1 Elsteraceae bacterium | reverse complement strand
CTGAAGCTGCCGCATTACGTGGATTTTCAGTCGGAGCTGGATCTGCTCCGCCGCCTGCGGGCGGAATGGAGGAGCAAATGACCGGCTATAATTTCGCCTATCTGGACGAGCAGACCAAGCGGATGATCCGCCGCGCGCTGCTGAAAGCCGTGGCGATACCAGGCTATCAGGCGCCGTTCGCCTCTAGAGAAATGCCGCTGCCCTATGGCTGGGGCACCGGCGGGATCCAGGTGACGGCCGCGATCCTGGGCCAGAGCGACGTGCTGAAGGTGATCGACCAGGGCGCGGACGACACCACCAACGCGGTGAGCATCCGCAGCTTCTTCGCCAAGACCGCCGGGGTGCGCACCACGCTGCGCACGCAGGAGGCGACGATCATCCAGACCCGCCATCGCATCCCGGAGACGCCCTTGGCGCATGGCCAGATCATGGTGTTCCAGGTGCCGATCCCGGAGCCGCTGCGCTGGCTGGAGCCACGCGAGACGGAAACGCGGGTGATGCACGCCCAGGCCGATTACGGCCCGATGTATGTGAAGCTGTATGAGGACATCGCGCGCAGCGGCCGCATCACCACCGGCTATGATTATCCGGTGATGGTGAACCAGCGCTATCTGATGCGGCCCTCGCCGATCCCTCGCTTCGACAATCCGAAGCTGGACCGATCGCCGGCCTTGATGCTGTTCGGCGCGGGGCGGGAGAAGCGGATCTACGCCGTGCCGCCCTATACGCCCGTCCGCAGCCTGGATTTCGAGGATCACCCCTTCACGGTGGAGAAATGGAACCAGAGCTGCGCGCGCTGCGGCTCCACCCACAGCTATCTGGATGAGATCGTGGTGGATAACGCCGGCAACCGGCGCTGGGTCTGCTCCGACAGCGATTACTGCGAAACCCGCGTGCAGGAAGGCCATCTGGGATCCGCCTTTCAGGGAGCCTCCTCGCTATGAAGCCGCTTCTGGAAGTGCGCGGCCTGACCCACCGCTATGGAAACCGCGTGGCCTGCGAAGACGTGGATCTGGATCTGTGGCCGGGCGAGGTGCTGGGCATCGTCGGCGAATCAGGCTCCGGCAAGACCACTTTGCTGCGCTGCCTGATCGGCGCGATCGCGGCGTCCGAAGGCAGCGTGAAATATCGCCGCCGCAATGACGAGGTGGTGGAGATCGCTCGCGCCGACGCGATCCTGTTGAAACGCGAGCTGCGCGGGGAGATGGGCTTCGTGCATCAGAACCCGCGCGACGGCTTGCGCCTGCGGGTCAGCGCCGGGGCCAATATCGGCGAGCCGCTGATGGCGGCCGGCGCGCGCCATTACGGCGACATCCGCGCGCGCGCCGCAGAATGGCTGGAGCGGGTGGAGATCGACCCCGCGCGCATGGATGATCTGCCGCAGCAATTCTCCGGCGGGATGCAGCAGCGCCTGCAGATCGCCCGCACCCTGGTGGTGGAGCCGCGGCTGGTGCTGATGGATGAGCCGACCGGCGGATTGGACGTCTCGGTCCAGGCGCGGCTGTTGGATCTGTTGCGCGGGCTGGTCGCCGATCTCGGCCTCGCCGCCGTGGTGGTGACGCATGATCTGGGCGTCGCCCGGCTGCTGGCGCATCGGTTGATGGTGATGCAGGGCGGCCAGGTGGTGGAGCATGGCCTGACCGACCGGGTGCTGGACGATCCGCGCCACGCCTATACGCAAACCCTCGTCTCCTCGGTGCTGCCGGTATGAGTGAAGCGCTTCTCACCGTCTCCGGTCTGGAGAAATCCTTTCTGCTGCATCATCGCGGCGGCGTGCGGCTGGACGTGCTGGCGGACATGGCGCTGGATCTCCATCCCGGCGAATGCCTGGCGCTGGACGGCCCGTCCGGCACGGGGAAAAGCACGCTGCTGCGCACGCTGTGGGGCAATTATGGCGCGGATGGCGGGCGGATCATGGTTCGCCATCAAGGCGTGATGATCGACCTCGCCGTGGCTGATCCGCGCGTCGTGCTGGAAGTGCGGCGCCATACGATCGGCTATGTCAGCCAATTCCTGCGGGTGATCCCGCGCGTGCCGACGCTGGACGTGGTGGCGGAGCCGATGACCGCGCAGGGCCATCCCCTGGCCAAGGCGCGCGAGCGGGCGGCCGATCTGCTGACCCAGCTGGATCTGCCCTCGCGCCTGTGGAGCCTGCCGCCGCAGACCTTTTCCGGCGGCGAGCAGCAGCGCGTGAACATCGCGCGCGGCTTGATCGGCGAACACCCGATCCTACTTATGGACGAGCCGACCGCATCGCTCGACGTTGAGAACCGAGATCGGGTGATCGGCCTGATCCGGGCGGCGCTGTTGCGCGGCGCGGGCGTTGTCGGCATCTTCCACGATCCGACGACCCGGGCGGCGCTTGCGACCCGGATCATCCCCGTGAGATCCCTCGCCAAGGCGGCCTGATGCACACCCAGATTTTCACCGGCGGCCGACTGGTCCTGCGGGACGCGGTCGTCGAAGGGACGCTTACTGTCCGCGACGGCGTGATTGAAGCGATCGAACCCGGCCGCAGCCACGCCCCCGGCGCGATCGACCTGGAGGGCGACTATCTGACGCCCGGCCTGGTGGAGCTGCACACCGACCGGCTGGAGCAGCATATCGCCCCGCGCCCCGGCGTCCGCTGGCCCGCCCGCGCCGCTCTCATCGCCCAGGACGCGGAGATGCTGGGCGCCGGCATCACCACCGTGTTCGACTCGATCGCGGTCGGCAGCATCTCCGAAGACGGGCTGCGCGCGGAGATCCTGGGATCGGTGATGGAGGGGCTGGCCGCCGCGCATAAGGACAACATGCTGCAGGCCGATCACTTCCTGCATCTGCGCTGCGAAGTCTCCTGCCATGACGTGGTGGAGATGTTCGACCTGCATGGCGGCAGCGAGAAGCTGCGTTTGGTCTCGCTGATGGACCACACGCCCGGCCAGCGGCAGTTCGTGCGGATCGACAAGTACAAGCAGTACTATATGGGCAAATACCGCATGAAGTCGGATGATTTCGACGTGTTCATGGCGGAGAAGCGCGCCCAGCAGGAGAAATACGCCGCACCCAACCGCGTGGGACTCGTGGCCCGTTGCCGGGAGCGCGGCCTGTTCCTCGCCAGCCATGACGACGCGACGGCCGCCCATGTGGATGAGGCGATCGCCGACGGCGTGTCGGTCGCCGAGTTCCCAACCACGGTGGAGGCGGCCAAGGCCTCGCATGACGCCGGCATCCGGGTGATGGGCGGGGCGCCCAATCTGGTGCGCGGCGGCTCCCATTCCGGCAACATCGCCGTGCTGGATCTGGCCAAGGCCGGCGCGCTGGATCTGCTGTCGTCCGACTATGTGCCGACCAGCCTGCTGTTCGCCGCCTTCACTTTGGCGGAGAGCGGCGTCGCCACCCTGCCCCAGGCGATGGCGACGGTGACCGCCACCCCGGCCGAGGCGGTGGGCCTCGCCGATCGCGGCGCGCTGGAGACCGGCCGCCGGGCGGACGTGATCCGCGTGCGCGCCGTCGACGGCCAGCCGCTGGTCCGCGGCGTGTGGGTGGCGGGCGCACGCGTCGCTTAAGCGCGGGGCAAACGCATTAACCGCTCTTTTTTATGTATTATTTTCTAGAGCGGATAGGTTATAGACCGAATCGTCCCTTGCCTGAGCGCAGCTTTCGATGCCGTCAGACGATTACAGCCAGCACCCCATCCTGACCGCGCCTGACGGCGCGGACGCCACGGTTTTCTTGCCGCTTCTGGAGTGGTGGCGGGGCACCAGCATCAAGCGCGGCCGACTGCCAACCCGCAGCGATTTCCGGCCGGAAGAGCTGCCGCCCACCTGCCTGCCGCATATCGTGATGACCGAGATTGAACCGGACACGACACGCATCCGCTTCCGGCTGTTCGGCGGGGCCCATGTGGCTTTCAATCAACGGGATTTGACGGGCCGCTATCTTGACGAGATCTATATCGGCGACGGCGTCCTATCTTACGTCATGGGGCTGTACCGCGACCTTCAGTCGGTTGGCCGCCCGATCTGGACCGTGAACGAGGTTCGCCATCCGCGCAGCGGCCAGCCCCTGACCGTGCGCCGGCTGATGCTGCCGCTGGCGCGCGACGGCATCCATGTCGATCTCTGCCTCGCCGCGCAGACCTTCGAGACGCACAGCAAACTGAGCCCCGAGGAAGCCAACGCCTGGAACGCCACGCAGGAAGCCGGGGAGCGCGAGCGGCGTTACCTGTAGGAAGGCGAGGATGTCAGCCTAATCCGACCTTCGCCAAGGCCGCGCGCTGCCGAACGGCCAGCGTCTCGACCGAGAAGTCGGCGATGAGCTCGTGGAACATCTGGTGCCAGTTCAGCTGCGCCTTCAGATGGGTGAAGACCGAGCCGAGGCCGATCGCGGCGCGGTCCATGAACACGAATTCGCGCGGCGGGGTCACGCCGCCGATCTTGCGCAGTTCGGCGTGGACCTGCTCCACCACGCGGCGGCCTTCCGCTCCGTTATGGGTCTCCGCGATCGCCTGAACCTGATCATGCATCAGGGGTTTGTAGAGGAAGGCGGCCCACTGGTTCAGCACTTCGATGGTCTCCTTGCGCAGGTCGGTGAAGCCCCAGGTCTTGTAGGCGTGGACCGCCAGCTCAAGGTCGTTGTTGGCGAGCGCGTGGTAGAGATCGATCACCCCGCCTACAAAATCCGGGCGGAACACGCGGATGCAGCCGAAATCCAGCAGGTTCAGCGAGCCGTCCGGCCGCACGCTGTAATTGCCCATATGAGGGTCGCCATGGATCGTGGCGTAGCCATAGAACGGCGCGTACCAGGCGTGGAACATGTTGCGCGCCACGAGGTCGCGCTCCTCCTGGCTCTTCTCCTTGATCGACATCAGCGGCGCGCCGTCCAACCAGGTCATGGTCAGCAGGCGCTTGGTGGAGAGTTCCGGGATCTTCTCCGGCGCGTGCACCCCGCTCTGACCGTCCAGCATCAGGCGGTAATAGTCGAGATGGCGGCCTTCGCGCTCGTAATCCAATTCCTCGCGGAGCCGATCGGATATCTCGCGGTAGATCTCCTCCGTCTTGATCGCGGGATCG
>JBMLRS010000268.1:4723-9386 GCA_049240905.1 Elsteraceae bacterium | reverse complement strand
GGGCCAGATGGATCGCTGGAACATCGTGACCGCGCTGAACTATCTGCCGCTTGAGGTCGAGGAGAAGATCATCGCGGCCAAGTCGCCGGACTTCGCCAAGGACGCCGAAGGCCGCAAGATGATCGCCTCGATGGTCGCGCTGGCGGATCTGACCCGCAACAGCTTCATCGCCGGCGATCTGTCGACGGTGATGTCGCCGCGCACGGTGATCACCTGGGCCGAGAACACCAAGATCGTGGGCGATCTCGCCTTCGCCTTCCGCCTGACCTTCCTGAACAAGTGCGACGAGGTGGAGCGCCCGCTGGTGGCGGAGTTCTATCAGCGCTGCTTCGGCAAGGAGCTCGCGACCAGCCTGAAGCTCGAGTCCAAGGCCGCGCCGCGCGCTGCGGCCCGTTAAGGGCGGCCGATGTCCCAGGGCGAGACTCCGGTCGAGCTGTTCAAGCGCGCCACGGGCGCGGCCTTGCGCGCGATCGCCGATGACGGGGAGGTGGAGGTCAGCTTCGCCACCGACGGCATCGGGATCACCGGCAAGCGCGCGCGATTGCCGCTGCCCTCGCGCAGCCTGGCGCCGGACGAGCTGGCGCGGGTGCGCGGGGAGGCGGACGCGGCGGCGCTGAAGCTGCGCCATCACGACGCCGCGGTGCATCAGCGCCGCATGCCCGCCACGCCCACGGCGCGCGCCGCCTATGAGGCGATCGAGCAGGCGCGCTGCGAAGCGCTGGGCGCCTGCGCGATGGACGGGGTCGCGCTGAATCTGGGCGCGGCGCTCGATCATCGCTATCGCCGCCAGGGCTTTGACCGGATCCAGGAAAAGAACGACGTCACCTTGGCCGAAGTGCTGCGGTTGATGGCGCGTGAGTCCATGACCGGCGCGCCGCCGCCGGAATCCGCCAAGAACGTGGTGGAGCTGTGGCGGCCTTGGGTCGAGACCAAGATCGGCAAGAATTTCGAGAACCTGCGCGACAGCATGGGCGACCAGGACGCCTACGCCAAAGGCGTGCGCAAGCTGCTGGCCGATCTGGATCTGGAAGCGGGCGAGGACGAAGCCAACTCCCAGTCCGAAGAGGGCGAGGACAAGGACAGCGACACCGCCAACGCCGACGCCGCGCGTGGCGAGTCAGCCCAGGAAGACAGCGCGGAGAGCACGGCCGAGTCCGAAGCCAGCCGCCGCGAGATGAAGCCGGGCGAGGAAAGCGAAGGCGAAGCGGAGGAAGACGAGGACGGCGAGACCGGCCCTGGCGCCGGCGACGACGAGCCCGGCCGTCAGGCCCCGCCGCAGAACCTGCAGTCGCGCCGCAACAACAATGAGCTGGAGACGCCCTATCGCAGCTACACCACCGTCTATGACGAAGTGGTCGAGGCGGACATGCTGTGCGATCCGGAGGAGCTGACCCGCCTGCGCGCGCTGCTGGATCAGCAACTGCAGAACCTGCAAGGCGTGATCGGCCGTCTCGCCAACCGGCTCCAACGTCGGCTGATGGCCAAGCAGACCCGCTCCTGGGTGTTCGACCTGGAGGAGGGGATGCTGGACGCCGGGCGTCTGGCGCGCGTGGTGGTCAATCCGATGAACCCGCTGTCCTACAAGCGGGAGAAGGACACGGACTTCCGCGACACGGTCGTGACCTTGCTGATCGACAATTCCGGCTCCATGCGCGGCCGGCCGATCTCGATCGCGGCGATGAGCGCGGACATCCTGGCCCGCACGCTCGAGCGCTGCAACGTGAAGGTCGAGATCCTGGGCTTCACGACCAAGGCCTGGAAGGGCGGGCAGAGCCGCGAGCGCTGGATCGCCGACGGCAAGCCGCAGCATCCCGGCCGCCTGAACGATCTGCGCCACATCGTCTACAAACCGGCCGACGCGCCCTGGCGGCGCGCGCGCAAATCGCTGGGCCTGATGCTGCGCGAAGGTCTGCTGAAGGAGAACATCGACGGCGAGGCGCTGCTCTGGGCGCATAACCGCCTCTTGGCGCGGCATGAACAGCGTCGCATCCTGATGGTGATCTCCGACGGCGCGCCGGTCGATGACTCCACCCTGTCGGTCAACCCTGGAAACTACCTGGAGCGGCATCTGCGCGACGCGATCACCTGGATCGAGAAGCAATCGCCGATCGAGCTGGTGGCCATCGGCATCGGGCATGACGTCACGCGCTACTATCGCCGCGCGGTGACGATCGTCGACGCCGAGCAGCTTGGCGGCACCATGATGGAGAAGCTGGCTGAGCTGTTCGACGAGGACGCGCCGACACAGGGCCGCGCGCGCCGACGAGCGTAAACACAAAAACCATAGGAGGAGCGTGTGACACACCGGCATTTTCAGGGCGTCTATCCAATCCTCTATGCGTACTACGGACAGGACGGCAAGCTGGACCGCGGCGCGATGCGCCGGCAGGTCGAGGCCTGCGTGGCGTCCGGC
Source organism: Elsteraceae bacterium (assembly GCA_049240905.1). Classification (GTDB taxonomy): domain Bacteria; phylum Pseudomonadota; class Alphaproteobacteria; order Elsterales; family Elsteraceae; genus JBMLRS01. The sequence goes on along the minus strand of JBMLRS010000268.1, from coordinate 6,973 downwards.
GCCCATGGCCTGGCGATCCTCGGCCTGATCACGGAAGGCGCCCGGCTCTCGCGCGAGGAGCGGCTGCAGGTGCTGAACTGGGCCGCGGCTGATCTGGACGGGCGCCTGCCGCTCGCGGTCACGGTCGGCGACGTGACGATCGAGGGGCAGGTCGATTTCCTGGCCGCCGCCAAAGACGTGGGCGCGGCCTGGGCGATTCTGCAGCCGCCGCCGGTGAAGGGGACGCCTGAGCCGGAAGTGATCGCCTTCATGAGCGCGGTGATGGAGCGGACCACCCTGCCGCTGGCGATTCAGAACTTCCCGGGCGTCATGGATGTTTGGCTGAGCCATGACGGTTTGTTGGAGCTGAAGCGCCGCCACGCGCATTTCACCTTGATGAAAGGCGAAGGCCCGGCCGTGACGGTGGCGGAGCTGATCCGCCGCGCGGAAGGCGCGTTCGACGTGTTCAGCGGCCAGGGCGGGATGGAGTTCATCGACAGCCTGGACAGCGGCTGCGCGGGCATGATTCCGGCGCTGGACGTGATGGACGCGCAGGTCAAGATCTTCAACCTGATGCGGACGGGCAGCCCCGCCGATCGGGTCGAGGCGATCCGCCTGCATCGCGAAATCCTGCCGGTGATCGTGTTTATGATGCAGTCGATCGCCCACGCCCTTTGCTATGGCAAGCGCCTGACCGCGCGCCGCCTGGGCCTGCCGGAGATCACCGTGCGCCAGCCTGAGCTGCCGCCAACCGCGTTCGGGCTTTCCGTGCTGGATCGCTTCTACGCGCAGTTGGGCCCGCTGCCATGACCTTGACGCCGGTTCCCTTCACCTATCTGCGGCATGGCGAGACGGAGTGGAACCGCCTGGGCCAGGCGCAAGGCGTGACTGACATTCCGCTGAACGAGGTCGGCCGCGCCCAGGCGGAAGCCGCGCGACCGCTGATCCACGCCGAGCCGCCGAAGATCATCGCGGTCAGCCCGCTGTCGCGCGCGCGGGAGACGGCGGAGATCGTGAACCGCGGCCTGGATCTGCCGATGGTGGAGATCCACGACTTGCGCGAATGCGGCTTCGGCGCGATGGAAGGGGAGCCGATGGGCCCCTGGTTCCATGAATGGCTGAAAGGGGAACGGATCATCCCCCGCGCGGAGCCGGCGCACCAATTCCTCGCCCGCGCGCTGAAGGGGATCAACGAGGCGCTGGCGCTGCCCGGCCCGGTGCTGATCGTCGCCCATGGCGGGGTCTACCGCTCGATCCGCATGGCCGCGAAATTCACCGACAACGGCCCGATCCCGAACGCCCACCCGATCAAGCTGCACCCGCCGGCCGACGGCTATTCCTGGCGGTCGTCCTTCACGGGCAAGTGACCGGCTGAAGGTGGTTGTTAAGCCCAGCTCGCGCCGGCGTATCTCTAAACAAATCAAACTCTTCACCTCACCCTGAGCCTGTCGAAGGGTGAGGCAGTGAAAGAAGCCGAAGAGTTTGCTCATCCTTCGACAAGCTCAGGATGAGGGCGATATTTGCCATGGTGTTGATTTTATAGAGGTGATGATCACTCTCCGCCGACCGGGCCGTAGAAGAACACCCAGACTGCGAAATCCGGCGTGAAGTCGAGGAAGCGATGCTCGGCGTATGCTGCGACGAACAGCGTGTCGCCGGTCGCGATCGGACGGGTTTCGCCCTCCACCAGGAACTTGCCGGATCCCGACGCCACGACATAGAGCTCGTCGCGGTCATGCGGCGTCTGCGCGTCGGTTCCGACCGGCTGGTAATATCGCACCTCCATGGAGCCGTGCGTGAAGATCTTGGCCGAGACGCGGCCGGGCTCCGGCGGCTGTTTCGCGGCGTCCGCCAGGGCCAGCCAGGCGCCTTTGCTTGTGGTCATGGGTTAACTCCTGAGATTTTCATAATTCCTTTGCGCCTCGATGAGCGCCTCGTCCAGCCGCCTTCCCGCGCGCAACGAGTTGAGGCTGGCGGGGCGGGCCATGCCAGTTTGATTGTGCTGGCAGGGCTCGTCGGCGCCGATTTCCTGGCGGATCGGGATCACGCCAGCCCAGGCGGGGAAGCTGATGTCCTCGGGATTGTCGCCGACGCCTTTGGCGCGGATCTTCACCGAGGCCTGCTCGATCTTCATGGCGATGACGGAGGTGGCCTTGATCTCCTGCTTGTCATCCGGGCGCAGCTCCGCGCTGCGGCCGGGATAGAAGCGATCGACCACGTCGCGCAGGGCCTGTGCTTTCTCCGCCGGGTCGGTCAGCAGCTTCGCCGTTC
>JBMLRS010000268.1:0-4713 GCA_049240905.1 Elsteraceae bacterium | reverse complement strand
TGACCGAGCGATAATTGGCGGAATGGTTGAAGCCGCAGCGCGCCAGCACCAGACCGTCCAGATGCGCGACGGTCAGGCAGACCGGAACTCCTTCCTCTAGGTTGCGCAGCATCCGGCTGGCGGCGGAGCCGTGCCAATAGAGCATGTCGCCGTCGCGCCAGAAGCTGGTGGGGGTGCAGAAGGGTTGGCCGTCGATGACATAGGCGACATGGCAGAGAACCGCGGCGTCGAGCACGGCGTAGACCGCCTCGCGGTCGTAGCGGCCGCGCTCATGCACGCGCTTCACCTTGTTCAAGGCGGTGACGGGAAAAGTTTCGGCGAGGTCGGTCATGGGTCTTGCGTCCGGTTGCGATCTGCGCGAACCATGCGGCATGACATTGGTTCAAAACAGCGCCAATCATCAGCAAAATCTTCAGACCAATCCGGCGGATTGGTCCAGCCTCACGCCGGTCTTGGTGGAGGCGGGGCCGAAGGCGCGCGCGGTCTATCTGGCCGTGCGCGGGTTGATCGAGAGCGGCCAGGCGCCGCCGGGGTCGAAGCTGCCGACCACGCGCGACATCGCGCGCCGATTGGGGTTTTCGCGCGCCTCCGCGGTGGAGGCCTATGAGACGCTGGTCGCCGAAGGTTTCGCCGAGGCGCGGGTGGGGGCGGGCACCTTCGTCGCGGCGCAGGTGCCGTTGGCGGTTGGCGGAGCCGACGCCGAGCCGGCTTCGGCGGTGAACTTCGCGCCGCCGCCGGGCGCCTTGGGCGTGGCCAATCCGGACGCGCGCACGATGCGGATCTTTCGGTTGCTGCTGTCGCGCCGGCTGGCCCGGCCGGACCCTGGCTTGTTCCATTACGGCGACCCGCGCGGGGGCTTGGCGCTGCGTGAGGCGATCGCGGCCTATCTGCGCGGCGCGCGTGGAGTGCGCTGCGGCGCGGACGACGTGATCGTGACGGCGGGATCGCTGCAGGGCTTGGATTTGGTGTTGCGCGCGACGGTGAAGCCGGGCGATCCGGTCTGGATCGAGGATCCCTGCTACCCGACCGCGCGGGCGGCGCTGGAGAGCGTGGGCGCCCAGTTGGTGGGCGCGCCGGTCGATGAGGAAGGGCTGAACCCGGAGCTCGCGGCGGCGCTTTGTCCCTCCGCAAGGGCGGTGTACGTGACCCCGTCGCATCAGTTTCCGCTGGGCGTGACCATGAGCATGCGGCGTCGTCTGGCGCTGTTGGCCTGGGCGCGGCGGGAAGGCGCCTGGATCATCGAGGATGATTACGACAGCGAGTTCCGCTACGCCGGCCAGCCTCTGGCCGCGCTTCAGGGCATGGACATAAGCGGCGGGGCGGAGAGCCGCGTCGCCTATCTCGGCACCTTCGCCAAGATCCTGTTTCCTGGCCTGCGTCTGGGCTACGCCGTGCTGCCGCCCAGCCTTATGCGCCGCGTCCTGAGCCTGCGCGCGCATGCCGAGCGCCAGCCTTCGTCGCTGGTCGAAGGCGCCATGACGGACCTGCTGACTGAAGGCCATTTCGCCGCCCATATCCGCCGCGCCCGTCGCCGCGCCCAGGCCGGCCGCGACGCGCTGCTGGAGGGGTTGAGCGCGCGCGATAGCCGCCTCAGCGCCCAGCCTCCGTCGCAGGGGCTGCATCTGGTGGCGGGGCTGCCGCAGGAGAGCGACGACGTCGCCCTGGCGGCGTCCGCGCGCGTCAGCGGCGTGTCCGCCCGAGCGCTCTCGCCGATGTATCTCGGCGCGGCGCCGCGTCGGGGCTTGGTTCTGGGCTTCTCAGGCTTTCCTGAGGAAACGCTGCGCGCGGCTGGCCGGCGGATCGCCGCTCTGGTCGGCTGAGCGCGCCGTCGGAGCCTTGGCTCAAGCCTGACGCAGGTAGCCCAGAACGGCGCGTTCGACGCGGCGCTCCAGATCCGCCGCGTCCGTTTCTCCAGCGAAGCTGGCGCCGTCGATCATGCCTTTGGCGATCGCCAGCACGTCGCGCGCCGTGGTCGCGTCGACGCAAGCCGCAAACGCTTCGCCGCTGTCCCGCAGGATCTCGAAGATCGATTGCAGAATGCGCCGTTCGCTGGCCTTGAGCTCTGGATCGTCCGGCATCTCGGTCTCAAGAACGTCAAGAATGCGCGCCAGACGCGGCTTCGTCATCTGTTGCGCGACGCCCGCTTGGATGAGCAGGCGAAGGCGGACCTCGAAGGGAAGATCGATCGTCTCCCTAGCCAGGCTTTCGAGCGCTTGCGCGGCGTCGCGCTCCGCCGATCGGATAAGCTCGGCGAAGATCGCGGTCTTGTCGGGGAAATACTGGTAGAGCGAGCCGACGCTGACGCCCGCGATCTCCGCGATCAGATTGGTGTTGGCGGCTTCAAGGCCGCGCGTCTCCAGAATGTGAGCCGCCGCCTGCAGAACCGCCGCGTAGGTCGCCGCTGATCGCGACTGACGCGGCCGTTTTCTGGGAGTCGCGCCTGTCTTGTCCGTCATTGTCCGATGCGAATAAGAAAACCAAGCTTTTGCTCATAAACTGCTCCGAAAGATCCTTCAACACGGAGCCTCAGATGAACAGCCTGCAAGACGCGAAGATCGCCACCCTGCTCGACAGCCTCCACCGCGAGGCGCGCGGCGACAATCGGGTGTTTCTCCGCGCCCTTCCCGCCGTGGCGTGGGGCTTCCTCAGGGGGCGCGGAGCGGTGGAGTCCGCCAAGCCTTATCTGAAAGACGCCTATATCCCGATCGACCGCGCCCAGGGACAGGCGCTCTATCAGCTGGCGCGGGCGAGCGGGGCGCGGCGCGTGGTCGAGTTCGGCGCCTCCTTCGGGATTTCGACGCTCTATCTGGCGGCCGCCGTCCGCGACAATGGCGGCGGCCAGGTCATCACCACCGAGCTTGAGCCGCGCAAGATCGCCCGCGCGCGTGAAAACTACGCGCGAGCCGGTCTGGGCCGGGAGATCCGGTTGCTGGAAGGCGACGCGCTCGAAACGCTGCGATCATTGGAGGGGCGTATCGACTTGTTGTTCCTCGATGGGTGGAAGGAAGCCTGTCTGCCCGTCCTCAGGCTTCTGGAGGAAAAGCTGCGCGTCGGCGCCTGCGTGTTCTGCGACGACATGAAGCCGTTCCGCAAGACGCTGCGGCCCTACGTCGAGCACGTCCGCGCGGGAGAGCGTTACGCCTCCGTGGAGTTGCCGTTGGGCGACGGTCTGGAGTTCTCCGTCCGGCTGTGACCGGCGCCCGCGCGGCGGCGCGCCAGTTCGCGGTAGAGCGCCTCCCGGGAGACGCTGAGCTCGGCCGCCACCTCCTGCCACTGGCCTTTCTCCGGCAAGGCGTTGCCTTCGGCGAACCAGGCGTCCAGCCGGTCGGCCAGCTTGGGCAGGGATCGGATCTCGGCCCGAACCCGCGCGGACTGCACGGAACGCGCAAGCATGGCCGCCCATGCCTCGGCCAGATCGGACGTCTGGCGAAGAGCCGTGAGGAAAGCCGGCTTGGGCAGGGGCGCGAGCGTGGTGGGCTCAACCGCCATGGCGTCGCAATGGTAGCGTTCCGAGTAGGCGGAGGCCTCGGCCAGCACGGCCCCTGGGCCGGCGTTCTGCAGGATCAACCGCGCGCCGTTGGGCGAGAGGCGCTGCAACTGCGCTCTGCCTGAGAGAACCAGGAACATGGTTCCGACCGCTTGCCCGGAGAGAAAGATCGTCCCGCCCGCAGGCAGTCGGATGACGCGGGTTCCGACGAACAGGCTGAGAAATGGCGACCGCATGATCAGTATCATATGATCGGGCCCCGGCGCGCGGCAATGTCGCCTGACCTGCAACCGGAGATCTCGCCATGCCACGCCTAGCCGCGCTTCTTCTTTTCCTGTTCGTCCCGACTGCCGCCGCCGCGCAGACCGGCGCTCCGGCGCCGTCGCCTTACGCGGGGATGCAGACGCGGGCGATCAAGAGCCTGTCGGACGCCGACGTCGCCGACCTGCGTCGCGGCGCGGGCTGGGGCTTCGCCTTGCCGGCGGAGCTGAACGGCGCGCCCGGCCCCAAGCATCTTCTGGAGTTGAAGACCGAGATCGGCCTGTCGCCCGCGCAAGTCGACGCGCTGGAGGCGAGCTTCGCGGCGATGCAAAGCGAGGCGCGGGCGGCGGGCGAACGCTTCATCGCGGCCGAAGCCGCGATCGAGGCCGCGTTTCGCGCGGGCGGGCTCACGACGGAGCGGCTGCGCGGCTTGGTGACGGCGGCCGCGGAGGCGCGGGCCGAGTTGCGTTTGGTCCACCTGACGCGGCATCTGCAGACGCAGCCCTTGCTGACCAGCGCGCAAATCGCCCGCTACAACATCCTGCGCGGCTATGGCGCGAGCGATCCCTGCGCGGCCGCGCCTGCCGGGCATGATCCGGCGATGTGGCGCCGGCATAACAACTGTCCTTAGGGGGCGTTCCGGGAAAAGCGCCGGAAAAGCGCGAATTCCCCGAATCAACAGGTTGCCCCAACCCCTTATCCTCGCTTATAAGACCCGTCCCGGTGGAGAGGTGCCAGAGTGGTCGATCGGGGCGGTCTCGAAAACCGTTGTCCCTGTGAGGGGACCGTGGGTTCGAATCCCACCCTCTCCGCCACTCGATCGACTTAATCAATTGATATCGCTGGGTTTTGGGAAGCTGACTTGATCAGCGTACCCCAGATCGTACCCCACCGTGCGACGGCTAGGGGTGAATTTGGGCGAACGCTGGCGCATCAGTTCATAGACGCAGGCGCAGCAGCGACCT
>JBMLRS010000267.1:0-2046 GCA_049240905.1 Elsteraceae bacterium | reverse complement strand
ACCTCGATCTTCGTGACCCATGACCAGATCGAGGCGATGACCATGGCCGACCGGATCGTAGTGATGCGCGACGGTCGCATTCTTCAGGTCGGGGCGCCGATGGACCTGTTCGAGCATCCCAAGGATCTGTTCACCGCGAAGTTCATCGGCAGCCCGACCATCAATCTGCTGGCTGGACGGTTGGCCGACCGGGGCGTGATCTTGGAGGACGGGCCGTCGGTCGCGGTTCCGATCGACCTGTCGGCCGCGAAGGACGCGCGGGTTCTGGTCGGCGTCAGACCAAATGATCTGACGCTGGGAGAGGCCGGCGCCCTGCGCCTGACCGGCAAGACCGTGGCGCTCGAGACGTTGGGCACGGAGACGCTGGTGCATCTGGAGGTTGGCGGGCGGATCCTGGTCGCCAGCGCGGCGCCGCGCGAAGCCCCGGCGCTTGGCGAAAACGCCGTCGTCAGCGCGCCCTCCTCGGCCCTGCATTTGTTCGACGCCGTCACTGAAAAGGCCTACGCCCGGCGATGAGGGCGGCTGTGCTCTGCCTCGGTCGCTTGTGGTGCGATCTGTTGTTCACCGGGTTGCCGCGCCTGCCGACGCCGGGCAGCGAAGTTTTCGCCGAGGACGTCGCCATTGCGCCGGGCGGCGGCGCCTTCATCACCGCTTCCGTGCTCGCGGCCGGCGGGCGGCGCTCCTATTTGCTGAGCCGCTTGGGCCTGGACCCGCTCTCGACGGCGCTGGAACCCAGCCTGCGCGCGAGCGGGGTGGATCTGGCCTTCCTTGAACGCGCCGTCGACGCCGGGCCGCAGCCGACGGTGGCCCTGATCCAGGGGGCGGAGCGCGCGTTCCTTTCCCGACGCGCCGGATCCTCCAAGCCCGCCCTATGGCGCGCGGCCCTGTCCGCGCCGGACGTTCGACATCTCCACATCGCCGAGGCGGCGACGCTGTTCGACATGCCCGACCTCATCGAGACGGCGAAATCCCAGGGACTCACCCTTTCGCTCGATCCAAGCTGGGATGACGCGCTGCTGTTCCGCCCCGATTTTCTGGAGCGCTGCGCCGGGATCGATGTTTTTCTGCCCAATGACGCTGAGTTCGAGGCTGTGACCGGCGGGCAGGATTGGTCGAGCGGGCTTGACCTTCTCGCGCGCCATTTTCCGTTGACGGTCGTCAAGCGCGGGGCGGAGGGCGCAATCGCCGCGCGCGGCGCCGAGCGACTTTCCATCCCGGCGCCGCCTTGCCTGCTGCGCGACAGCACCGGGGCGGGCGACAGCTTCAACGCCGGCCTTCTGGATGGCTGGCTCGCTGGAACACAACTGTCGGAGGCGGTGGCGATGGGCGTGACGGCGGGCGGCGCGGCGGTCGGTCGCATCGGCGGCGCGCCGGCAGTCAAGGATATAGCAGCCAGGGAGATTTGATCATGCGTTGGTTCACGCCTGTTTTCGCCGCTTTGGCGATCGCCGCCGCGCCCGCCGCCGCGCTCGACCTAAACACGCAGGAGATACGCGGTCCCGGCGGTCTGCTTCTGGGCAAGATCGTCACAACCAGCAGCGCCAAGATCGAGGCGCGTGATCCGTTCGGCCGGGTGGTCGGCTATTACGACGTCAAGGCGAACGAAACCCGCGACGGGAAGGGAAATTTGGTCGCCAAAGGCAATGCGCTGGCTGGCCTGCTGACCAAGTAGCTCAGAAAACGCCTGTCACCGCTGACCAGCCGATCTCATCGATCAGCGGGTATAGCTGCGTCTCCTCCCGACTGATCCTCACTTTCAGCTGAGCGAACAGGTCGCTTGTCTCCACCAGAAAGCGGTCAGGTTCCTGCGCGATCGCTCCTGGGGTCAGCCAGATCGCGGCCCACCGCTTGGCTCCCTCCCGCAGCCCTCCCATCTCTTCCTGAAAGCGGATCGCCGTCTCCCGCAGGATTTTGTCTTCATGGCCAAGCAGCCGCGGATAGAGATAAGAGTCCTCTTGCAAGAGGTGAACGGTTAGCTTGCGGGTCATGGACAGCAGAAGCGCGCGGCATTCGCTCGACGCTTCGGGATCGCCGATCCGTTGCATG
>JBMLRS010000266.1:0-9000 GCA_049240905.1 Elsteraceae bacterium | reverse complement strand
TCCCGCCGATCCAGCGGTTCGCCAGGAACAGCGTCAGCCAACCGATCGCCAGCCCCGCGATCACCGGGATCAGACCGCCGGCCCAGAACACCACGCCCACCGAGATCGCCAGCGCGGCGAAGGCGGTCTTCGCCCCCGGCTTGCCGATCATGGCGGCGAGCCCGCCTGGCCGAGCCGACTCGAAATAGCGCAGGGAGATCGCGAAGCCGCCGCGCGCCCCTGCCTGCGCCGCGATCAGGCCGATCAGCGGGTCCGGCAGCGCCATGATCGCCGTCGCGCGCAGCCCGACCGACAGCACCATCGCCATGCCGCCATAGCTGCCGATCCGGCTGTCCTTCATGATCTCAAGCCGCGCCTTGGCGCACCGGCCGCCCATCCCGTCCGCGCAATCGGCCAGACCATCTTCATGCAGCGCGCCGGTCACGATGATCGCGACGGCGATCGCGATCAGCGCGCAGGCGGCCGCCGGCAGCCCGAGATCCTGGCTTCCGAGTAACGCGAGCGCGGCGATCAGCCCGATCCCGGCCCCGGCGACCGGCGCGAAGGCCAGGGCGCGAGCCATGTCGATCGCGCCATGCAGAGTCGGCGTCGGCAATCGCGTGAAAAAACCCACGGATAACCAGAAATCATTGTAAAATTGTTTCATGTAGGAGTGCTTGCCCGGTTCCAAGGCGTACGTCTATAGCACAGCGTCCCATTGAAAGCTGGAGAGTCCTATGGCTGCTCGCGGTCCGCTTGCGTCCTTCGCTGAAATCCGCGCGCTGCTGCCCGAACTGCCGGGACCGGACCTGGAGGCCGCGACCGCCGCCGCACAGCGAGAGAGCGTGCTGACCAAGCCCCCCGGGGCGCTGGGGCGACTGGAGGAAGTGACCGCCTGGCTGGCGACATGGCAGGGCCGGCATCCGCCGACCATCGGCCATCCGCGCACCGCCGTGTTCGCCGCCAACCATGGCGTCGCCGCGCGTGGGGTCTCGGCTTATCCGCAGAGCGTCACGGCGCAGATGGTCAAGAATTTCGTCGAGGGCGGCGCGGCGGTGAACCAGCTCTGCCGCACCTTCGACTCTGATCTGCGCGTGTATGAGATGGGCCTCGACCACCCGACGGCGGACTTCACGCAAGGCCCGGCGATGAGCGAGACCGACTGCGTCCGCGCCATCGCCTACGGCATGATGGCGGTGGAGCCGGGGCTGGACGTGCTGGCGTTGGGCGAGATGGGAATCGCCAACACCACATCCGCAGCGGCGCTTTGCCTGGGGTTGCATGGCGGCGCCGCGGATGACTGGACCGGCGCCGGCACCGGCGTGACCGGCGCCGCCCTGGACGCCAAGCGCCAGATCGTCGCGCAGGCCGTCGATCGGCATAAGTCGAACACCGGCGACCCGCTCACCTGGCTCGCCGCCGTCGGCGGGCTCGAACTGGCGGCGATCGTCGGCGCCATTCTCGCCGCGCGGTTGGCGCGCACTCCGATCCTGCTTGACGGATTCGCCTGCACCGCCGCCGCTTCCGTGCTCTGGAAACTGGACCCGCGTCTGCTCGATCACTGCCGGATCGGGCATCTCTCGTCGGAACACGGCCACGAGCGGCTCTGCGGGCTGATCGGCCAGAAGCCTCTGATGGATCTCGGCATGCGGCTCGGGGAAGGCGCGGGCGCCACCCTCGCGATCGGTTTGCTGCGCGCCGCCGTCGCCTGCCACGAAGGCATGGCCAGCTTCGCCTCGGCGGGCATCAGCGGACCGACCTGAGGCACGCCGTCAGGCAGGGTGACTTACCATTCGGAAAAATAAACAGAATAGACTTGTGCATTGGTAATGCGGTACAACAAACCCTACTAACAAGGCGATCTCGTTTTCTGGCGTAACACCAGGGTGCGCTCCGATGCTCCGCAGACAACCGATCGCCAGTTTCGCCCAACTCAAACGGCTGATTTCTGAACTCCCCGGGCCGGATCTGGGGTCGATCGGCTCCTGTCTCGCGCATGAATCGCGGTTGATCAAGCCGGCCTGCTCTCTGGGTCGGCTGGAGGAGCTGTCGCTTTGGCTCGCGGCCTGGCAGGGGCGACATCCGCCCACCTTCAAGAAGGCCCGCACGGCGATTTTCGCCGCCAACCACGGCGTGACCGCGCGCGGCGTTTCGGCCTACCCGCCGGAAGTCACGGCGCAGATGGTGCGCAACTTTATGGACGGCGGCGCCGCGATCAATCAGCTCTGTCGCGCGTTTGATTCGGAGCTTCGGGTCTATGAGCTTGACCTCGATCGTCCGACGCAGGACTTCACCACCGAAGGCCCGGCGATGAGCGAGGAGGAATGCGCCCAGGCGATCGCCTACGGCATGACCTGCGTCGATTCCAGCCTCGACGTGCTGGCGCTTGGGGAAATGGGGATCGGCAACACCACCTCCTCGGCCGCGCTGTGCTACGGCCTCTTCGGCGGCGCGGCGGCGGAGTGGACCGGCGCCGGAACGGGCGTTTTCGGGGCTGCTTATGAAGCGAAGGTCGCCGTCGTCGAGGAGGCGCGCGCGATCCACGCGGATCATTGCAAGGATGGCTTTGATTGGCTGGCCGCCGTCGGCGGACGCGAGATGGCGGCGATCGTCGGCGCGGTGATCGCAGCGAGGCTCGCCCGCGTCCCGGTGATCCTGGATGGCTTCGTCTGCACCGCCGCGGCCTCCGTCCTCTGGTCGTTCGATCCGGAGATGCTGGATCACTGCCGCGTCGCCCATCTCGCGCCCGAGCTGGGCCATGCGCGGCTTTGCGGCAAGCTTGGCCAGGCTCCCTTGCTCGACCTCGGGATGCGTCTGGGCGAGGGGTCTGGGGCCACCTTGGCGCTTGGCTTGGTGCGGGGCGCCGTCGCATGCCATGAAGGCATGAAGAACTTCGAGGAGGCCGGGGTCAGCGGGCCGCTTTAACCCGCGGCTTCGAATGTCTTGAAGGCGGGAAAACAAGCGGACTAGGGTCCTTCAGGTTTGAAGGATTTTTCATGTCCATTGGCGTTGCGCTGGCCGCAGGATTAACCATCGGCGCGGCGATGGTCGCGCGCTCGGCTTTCGGCTTCGGGCATGGCGCCTTCGCCATGCCGCTGCTGGTTCTGGCGCTGGAGGTGCAGACGGCGACGCCGCTTTTGGGCGCGGTCTCCTTCCTGATGTCGCTTTACAGCTTGGCGCAGGGCTGGCGCGAGTTGCAGTTCCGCGCGACCATCGGCCTGATCCTCGGCGCGCTGCCGGGAATCCCGATCGGCGTGGCGGCGCTGCTCTATCTCGACCCCAAGATCAGCCTTCTGACCCTCGGCGCGCTGCTTGCGGCCCTTGCGATCCGGGGCTTGATGGGCGTGCGCTTGCCGCGTTTGGCCAACGACCGGCTGGGCCCGCTGTTCGGCTTCATGGGCGGCGTGCTGGGCGGGGCCTTCAATCTGACCGGCATTCCCGTCGCCGTCTTCGGCGCGATGCGCGGCTGGAGCCCGGCCGAGTTCCGCATGATCTTCAACGGCTATTTCCTGGTCACCGGCGCGGTCAGCCTCACGGGTTACGTCACCTCCGGCCTGATGACCGCGGCGGTGGGGGAGCTCTTCCTGCTCTGCCTGCCGCCCGCTTTGCTTGGCGATTGGCTTGGGCGTCGACTCAACCGCGCGATGAGCCGGGAGACCTTCGAGCGCTGGGTCTGGTCGCTGATCCTGGCGACCTCGATCCTGCTGATAGTCAAGCAGCTCTGGTGATCACTCCCCCATCTGGATCAGCTTGCCCAGCGAGCGGGCTCGGGCGAAGGCGGTCAGGAACAGGGCTGAGGCGATCGCGATCAGCAGCATATTGAGGCCGATGGCGGCCAGCAGATGGTCCCATCGGAACACATGCTCGAACATCAGCGCGCGCATGCCTTCGAACACATGCGCCGCCGGCAGGGCCCAGGCCACCGGCTGCAGCCATTCCGGCAGCACCGAGACCGGATAATAGATCGCGCTGATCGGCGCGAAGGCGAAGGCTGCGACCCAGGCGAAGCTTTCCGCCCCCAACCCGAAGCGTAAAACCAGGCCGGAGGTGGCGATCCCGATCGCCCAGCCCATCGCCAGCAGATTGAAGAAGAAGGCCAGCAGCGGCAGGCCGATGTCGAAGATGTTGTAGTGGTAGAGCGGGATGCAGATCAGAGCCGCCGGCAGCATGCCGATGGCCGCGCGGATCAGGCTCATCGCCATCAGCCCGACCAGAAACTCCGAAGGGCGCAGCGGGCTGACGAACAGATGGCCAAGGTTGCGCGACCACATCTCCTCCAGGAAGGAGATCGCGAGGCCCAATTGCGCGCGCAGCAGCACGTCCCATAGCAGGACCGCCGCGATCAGCACGCCGCCGGCCTGCGCCACCCAGCTGCTGTGGGTCAGGAAGAACTGGGTGATGAAGCCCCAGGTGATCATCTGCACGGTCGGCCAATAGGCCAGCTCGATCAGCCTCAGCCAGGAACTGCGCAGCAGGAACCAGTGGCGCAGCACCAGCGCGCCGACGCGGGAGACGGAGAAGCCCGGATGAATCCGCTGAAACGCGCTCATGCGGCGGCTCCCGCGTCCGCGCCAACCGCCCCGCCGCGCGCGATATCCAGGAAAACCTGCTCCAGATCGTTGCGTCCATAGCGCGTGATCAGATCGGCCGGCGATCCGCGATCGACCAGCTTGCCCTTACGCAGCATCAGCACCTCGTCGGCCAACCGCTCCACCTCGCCCATATTGTGCGAAGCGAGCAGGATCGTCGCTCCGCGCTCCTTCTGATAGTTTGCGAGATAGCCCCGCACCCAATCCGCCGTGTCCGGATCCAGCGACGCGGTCGGCTCGTCCAGCAACAACAGCTCAGGCCGATTGATCAGCGCCTTGGCCAGCGCGACCCGCGTGCGCTGGCCGGCTGACAAGCTGCCGGTGTTGCGCTTCATCAACCCTGTCAGCTCCAGATCCTGCGCCAGCGCCTCGATCCGGGCTTTTCGGTCGACCACGCCGTAAAGTCGCGCGTAAATCCTGAGGTTCTCCTCTACGGTCAAGCGCAGCGGCAAATCGACATAGGGAGATGAGAAATTCATACGCGGCAGCGCCAGCCAGCGATTCTTCGCCATGTCCACCCCAAGAACGGAGATTGACCCGGAGGTCGGGGTGAGCAATCCCAACAGCATGGACAGGGTCGTGGTCTTGCCCGCCCCGTTCCCGCCCAGCAGCGCGGTTGTGCCGCCTGCGGGGACGCTGAAGGTCAAATGATCGACGGCGACCGAAGCCCCGTAGCTTTTGGTCAGTTCGTGCACTTCAATGGCTGGAATCATGAGGCGTTGATACAATGATCGGGAAGCGGGTCGCGAGCGGTTTTGCATCGATGACGCAAATGCGACGACCCGCGCGCACGGCGACCGTGCCGCTGCGCATCGGCGCTGTTCGGGTGCGCACGGCGCTGCGCGTGCGGTGGGGCGCGGCGTTGGGCCAAGCCGCAGCCGTTCTGGTCACCGAGTTCGGCGTCGGCTTCCATCTGCCGCTGGCCGACTGTCTGGCGGTGGTGCTCGCCTCGGTCCTGCTGAATTTGGCGATCTGGCTGCGTTGGCGCGGGGCGGATTGGTTGTCCGCGCGTGAGACGGCCCTGCATCTGGCCTTCGACGTGTTGCAGACCAGCGCGTTGCTCTATCTCACCGGCGGATTGTTGAATCCCTTCGCGTTGGTGCTGGTCGCCCATGTCGCGGTCGCGGCGATGATCCTGTCCCGACGCAGCGCGATGGCGCTGACCGGATTGGTGCTGTTGTCCGCCTCGGCGCTCGCGATCTGGCATGATCCCTTGCCGTGGGAGACCTCGGCCGAGCCGGTGCCCACGCTGTTCGTGCTGGGCAGCTGGCTCGCGTTGGTCGTCTCCATCGGCTTTCTGGCTGGCTATGTCGGTCGCGTCGCCGCCGACGCCCGCGCCATGGCGGACGCGCTCGCGACCACCCAGATGGTCGTGGCGCGCGAGCAGCAGATGGCCGCGCTCGGCGCGCTGGCGGCGGCGACCGCGCATGAGCTGGGCTCCCCGCTCAGCACCATCATGCTGGTCGCGCATGAGCTGGCGCGCGACGTTCCGCCGGACAGCGCCTTGCGTGACGACGTGAACCTCCTGGTCAGCGAAAGCGAGCGCTGCGCCCGCATCCTCGCCCGCCTCTCGATCAACCCGGAATCGCCGGGCGAGTCCGGGCGCGGCCCCTATGACGCCCCGCCGATCACCGCCTTGATCGACGAACTGTTGCTGGAGATCGGCGAGACCAACGTGAAGATGTCGGTCATCGCCCTCGCGCTTGACGACAGCGAGGAGCCGCAGGCTCTGCGCCGGCCGGAGCTGCTGCGCGGCGTCGCCAGCTATCTGCGCAACGCCGCTCAGTTCGCCGCCGCCAAGGTGGAGATCGGCGTCGAGTGGTCGGAGCGTCATGTCAGCGTGCTGATCGACGACGACGGCCCCGGCTTCGCGCCGGCGATTCTGGCCAAGCTGGGGGAGCCCTATGTCTCCAGCCGAACCGGAATCGACGGCCATATGGGGCTGGGCGTCTTCATCGCCGAAACGCTCTTAGGCCGAATTGGAGCAACTGTGGCATATAGTCGCGCGCCAATCGGTGGCGCTCGGGTTGTTATTGAGGCGTCGAGAGCCGATTTCACGGGATAAGAGCGAGTGAGTGGTGTGATTTGAGCCAAGAGGTGGATGATGGAAGCCAGCATGATCGAGACGCGCAGCGTTCCCCCCGCCCCCGAGCCTGGGTCGCTTGGCACTCTGCTTCTGGTCGATGACGACGCCCCTCTGCTGGCTCGGTTGGCCCGCGCGATGGAGCGGCGCGGCTTCGCGGTGACCACCGCCGGCAGCGTGGCCGAGGGCGTCCGGCTGGCCGAGATCGATCCGCCGAAATATGCGGTTATTGATTTGCGCTTGGCTGACGGCAGCGGCCTCGACGTGGTTGCGGCGTTGCGCGCCGCTCGCGCCGACGCCCGCATCGTGATGCTCACTGGTTATGGCGCGATCGCCACCGCCGTCGCCGCCGTGAAGGCCGGCGCGATCGACTATCTGCCCAAGCCCGCCGGCGCAGATGTGATCGAAGCGGCCCTCCTGACCGGCGCCGACCGCGCCCTGCCGCTGCCGCCGGAGCTGCCGATGTCGGCCGAGCGCGTGCGCTGGGAGCATATCCAGCGCGTGTTCGAACAATGCGAGCGCAACGTGTCGGAAACCGCCCGTCGCCTGCGCATGCACCGCCGCACGCTGCAGCGCATTTTAAGCAAGCATGCGCCCCGGGGGTGAGGGGGCGCGAACTCCCCGCCTCAGCCTGGCCTGTCGAAGGGTCGAGCAAACTCACCGTCGCTTCCCGCGCCCCGGCCCTTCGAAAAGCTTAGGGCGAGGAGCTTAGGAGCGATTTCCATGTGACGGGCGCTTCAATCACCGCACGCATTCGACGATCGCCTGCGGGGCCGGCGCCGCGAACAGCAGCAGATTTCCGTCGGGATCCTTCACGATGAAGGTCAACGCGCCCCAAGGCTCGCGGCGCAGCCCTTGATGGAACGGCGCGCCGGCGGCCTGGAACTCGCGAAACAGCCGGGTCAGGCTTTCCGAATCATCAACTGAGAGATCGGCGGAGAGCAGCGTCTCCCGGTCGCGCAGCGCCGGATCGATCACCGCCGCGTCCATCCGCTTCAGGTTCTGATTGCCCGCCCCGCGCCTGACCCGCCCATAGAACGGCGGCGCGCCATAGAGGAAGACCAGCTCGAACCCCAGGATCTTGGTGAAGAAGTCGCAGGAGGCGGCGACATCCGCCACGAAAAGCTGCGCCGCCGTCGCGCTGATTCCTGGTTCAGCGGGCGTTTCCATGGCGCGGCTCCAATTCCTCAGATTTCTGCGAAGAGGCTTTGCGCCTCGGCGTCGGTTCGCTATTTAAACCCCATGGGCGCGCCTTTCATCAAAATGCACGGGTTGGGGAATGATTTCGTCGTGCTTGACGCGCGCGAGACGCCGCGTCTGATCGATCCGGATCAGGCCCGTCGGATCGGCGACCGACACAAGGGCGTGGGCTTCGACCAACTGATCCTGATCGAGCCGCCGCGCGACCGCGCGGCCGACGTTTTCCTGCGCTTCCTCAACACCGACGGCAGCGAGTCCGGGGCTTGCGGCAACGGCACGCGCTGCGTCGCCAGCCTGTTGATGGGCGAGTCCGGCCAGGACAGCATCACCATCGAGACCTTGAACGGCCTGCTGGAGGCGGAGACCCGCCCGGACCAGCTGGTCACCGTCGACATGGGGATCGCGAAGCTGGATTGGCGCGAGATCCCCCTGGCGTCGGCCTGCGACACCAACCATGTCCCGGTCGCCTCCGGCCCGCTGTCCGATCCGGTCTGCGTGAGTATGGGCAATCCGCACGCCGTGTTCTTCACGCCTGATCTGGCCGCGATCGATCTTGAGTCGCTGGGCCACGGTCTGGAGCATCACGCGATGTTCCCGCAGCGCGCCAACATCGGCGTGGCGCAGATCCTGAGCCGCGCGCACATGCGCTTGCGGGTTTGGGAGCGCGGCGTCGGCATCACCCTGGCCTGCGGCAGCGGGGCCTGCGCCGCCATGGTCGCCGCCAGCCGGCGCGGGCTGACCGAGCGCGCGGCCAAGATCACCGTCGACGGCGGCGGCGATCTGCATCTCGAATGGCTGCCGGACGGCCATGTGCTGATGACCGGCCCCGTCGCCACCAGCTTCAAGGGCGAATTGCCGGACGGCTGGGTCTCGTGAGCGAGAAAACGCCACCGCGCGGCCCGGAAGTCGTCACTTTCGGATGCCGCCTCAACGCGTATGAATCCGAGGTCGTGCGTGACCTGCTGCGCGACGAGGACCCCAATTCCTTGGTCGTGGTCAACACCTGCGCGGTCACCGTGGAGGCGGAGCGTCAGGCCCGTCAAACCATCCGCAAGCTGCGCCGCGACCGGCCGGACGCGCGCATCATCGTGACCGGCTGCGCGGCCCAGATCGATCCCGAGCGCTACGCGGCCATGCCCGAGGTCAGCC
>JBMLRS010000265.1:6077-12445 GCA_049240905.1 Elsteraceae bacterium | reverse complement strand
TGCCCTTCACGCCCCTGCGCGGCCTGCTGGGCAGCGATCTGGTGAAATGGCGGACGGACTGGAAGACCATTCAGAACCCCTTCAACCCGGACCCGGACCCCATCGTGCTGCTGCCCGCGCTGAAGCCGGACGTAGCCTTGTTTCACTGCGCCGCCGCCGATCGCGACGGCAATGTCTGGGTCGGCCGCCGGCAGGAGCTGTCGGTCATCGCCCACGCCTCGACCGAAACCCTGGTGACGGTGGAGCGCGTGCTGGACGTCAGCTTCTTCGATCGGGAGGAGATCGTCTCCGGCGTGCTGCCGTCCCTTTATGTCAGCGCCATCGCGGTGGCGGAGAAAGGGGCCTGGCCGCTCGGCCTGGATGAGGAATACACGGTCGACGGCGCGGCGCTTTCCCGCTACGCCGCCGGCGGCGCCTTGGGCCTCAGCATGGACCGCGCCGCCTGATGGATCCGACCCTCCTGATCTCGATGATCGCCGATCTGATCGGCCCCGACGCCCGCCATGTCGCGACCGGCGCGCTCTCGCCGATCCCGGCCGCCGCCGCCATGCTGGCCCGGCGTCGCTCCGGCGGGCGCATGCGCGTCACGGTTTTGGGCTCGCGCCGCAACAGCCGCTTCACCCACGGCGCGAAGGAGCTGTTCGACTGCGCGGCCCAGGGCCGGATCGACGTCTTCTTCCTCAGCGGCGCGCAGATCGACGGCGAGGCGAACATCAACCTGCTCAGCGTCGGCGATTATCATCAGCCGACCGTGCGGTTCCCCGGCTCCTTCGGCTCGCCCTATCTCTATCTGTTGATCCCACGGGTCATCCTGTTCCGTCCCGAGCACAATCGGAAGATCCTGGTCGACAAGGTCGATTTCATCTCCGCGCCCGGCTGGAGCCCGCCAGAGGTCTACCGCCCCGGCGGCCCGATCGCGCTCGTCACTGGCCGCTGCCTGTTCGACTGGCGCAAGGACGCCCACCGCTTCGCCCTGCGCAGCGCCCATCCCGGCGAGACGGCGGAAAGCATCCGCGCCGAAACCGGCTTCGACTACGACCAACCCGACCAGGTGCCGGTCTCCCCCGTGCCGGACGCCGAGTTGCGCCGCGAGATCGCCGACCTGATCGCCAGCGAAGTGGCGGAAGTCTATCCCCGCTTCGCCCAGGACTACGCCGCCCAACCCCACTGAGGCAAAACTCCATGAGCCGTGAACCCGCCGACTGGCCGTCCAAGAGAGTCATCATCACCGCCGCCGCCACCGGCATCGGCCTCGTCATCGCCAAGAGCTTTCACGCCCTCGGCGCCAAGGTCTGGATCAGCGACATCGCAGCCGACAAGCTGGAGGAGGCCATGGCCGCCATGCCCGGCTGCGGGGGCATGCTCTGCGACGTCGCCAAGCCCGATCAGGTCGACGCCTTCGTGGCCGCGGCGACCAAGGCCATGGGCGGGCTCGACATCCTGATCAACAACGCCGGCATCGCCGGCCCCGCCCTACCGCTGGAGGAGATCACCACCGAACAGTGGGAGCAGGTGATGGCGGTCAACGTGAACGGCCAGTTCTTCGCCGCGCGCGCCTGCATTCCGCATTTGAAGGCCGCCGGCGGCGGCTCGATCGTCTGTCTCGCCTCCGTCGCCGGAAAATACGCCTTCGCGCTTCGCTCGCCTTACTCGACGTCGAAAGCGGCGGTCATCGCGCTGGCTCGCACTCTGTCAGTTGAGCTGGGTCCCTTTAAAATCCGGGTCAACGCCATCGCTCCCGGCGCGGTCAGCGGCGACCGCATCAACCGCGTCCTCACCGACCGCGCCAAGACCCGGGGCATCTCCTACGCGGAGATGGAGGCGATCGCGCTCAAGGCCGTCTCGCTCAAGACCATGGTCGATCCCGAAGAGATCGCGGACCTCATCCTCTTCCTCTGCGCGCCCACCGGCCGCGCGATCACCGGTCAGCTGCACAGCATCTGCGGCGGCCTCGAATACACTGAATAGGACTGCAAGCCATGGCCGCCGCCCAGAAAGTCATCATCACCTGCGCCGTCACCGGCGCCACCCACACGCCGACCATGTCGCCCTATCTGCCGGTGACGCCCGACGCGATCATCGAGCAGGCGGCCGACGCCGCGGAGGCCGGCGCCTCTATCCTTCACCTGCACGCCCGCAGCGCCGAGACCAACCAGCCGACCGGCGATCTCGACACCTGGATGCATATCCTGCGCGGTCTCAAGCAGCGCACCCCCGCCATACTCAACATGACCACCGGCGGCAGCACCTACATGAGCATCGAGGACCGGTTGAAGGCGCCCCTCGCCGCCAGTCCAGAGCTCTGCTCCTGCAACATGGGCTCGATGAATTTCGGGGCCTATCCGATGATCCCGAAATACAAGGGCAAATGGCTGCATGAGTGGGAGGAGCCCTATCTGGAGGCCAGCCGTAGCGCGATCTTCCGCAACACCTTCGCCGACATCGAGGCGATCCTCACCAAGCTCGGCGAGGGCGGCACCCGCTTCGAGTTCGAATGCTACGACGTCGGCCATCTCTATAATCTGGCCCATTTCGTCGATCGCGGGCTGGTGAAGCTGCCGATGTTCGTGCAGCTCATCCTCGGCACGCTCGGCGGCATCGGCGCGGACACGGAGAATCTGGTGTTCATGAAGCGCACCGCCGACAAGCTGTTCGGCGACCAGTATCGCTGGTCGGTCCTGGCCGGCGGGCGGCATCAAATGAATATGGGAACGGCGGCGGCCACCATGGGCGGCAACGTCCGGGTCGGGATGGAGGACAGCCTCTACGCCGGCAAGGGCAAGATGGCGACCTCCAACGCCGAACAGGTCCGCATGATCCGCGGTATCCTGGAAAGCCTGTCCCTGGAGATCGCGACACCCGATGAAACCCGCGCCATGCTCGGCTTGAAAGGCGGCGACCGGGTCGGGTTCTAAGGCGTCATCCCCGCTCCACCGCCCAGCGGGTAGTCCGCATGCGC
The DNA here is from genome assembly GCA_049240905.1 of Elsteraceae bacterium. GTDB lineage: Bacteria > Pseudomonadota > Alphaproteobacteria > Elsterales > Elsteraceae > JBMLRS01. The sequence goes on along the minus strand of JBMLRS010000265.1, from coordinate 9,486 downwards.
GTCGCACCAGGGCCTCAAACCGTCCAGGCGTTCGCCTACGACCAAGGCTTGCGGAACCGCCGCCCCGCCTTCGCCTTGACCGAAGAGCTGGCCAAGACCGACGATATCTGGCGCGCCCAGCGGCGCTGGACCGCCGTCGGTCCTGACCCGATCGCCACGGAAAGCGTTCTGTGGCGCGACGGGCTTATCGAAAGCCTGACCGAGATCCCCACCATCGGCGAACGGGCGGCCGTCGCCATCGACGGCCGAACCGCCCGGGTCGCGCTAACCAGCCACCGCACCGGCGGCGTCGAACGCCTGCGCGCCCTCACGCTCGTCCACCCGCCGGTGACGCCGGCCTCCCTGCCCCTCTTTATCGCGCAGAATTGGACGCGCCTGCGCGCCGGCGAACATCTGCCGGCCAGCTACCTGATCGTGAAGCTGCCGTGGGCCACGACGGTCAGCCTGCGCCTCACCCAGACCGCGGAAGGCGCGCGCGTCACGGTGACGCCGGCCAACCCGATCCTCCGTCTGCTGTTTGGCGCGGCGACCTATGAGTTCGACGGCGCCGCGCCGCGCCTGCGCCGCGTCCAGGGCGTCCTGGACCCGCGCGACCTGAAGCCTCGGGGAGGCTGGCGTGAGTATCAAGGGGACTGGAGCTACGTGACGCCGCTGGACCTCACCCCCCTTCAAGCGCCGCCGCCTTAAGCTTCCCCGTCACGCCATCGGATTGATCAAAGCTACTCTTGGTTTAATATTTTACTATCTTTTACTGTGATATATTTTTACAAAGTCTCCGGCGTTTTCTTTCACGGCCGCGAGCGACGAGATGAGTGCTCCTCCAGATGACCTCCAGATCGGGGCTTCTCGCGCCCATCGGGAGGAGGCGCGAGCGTTCGACGCTCGACCCAGCGCGCTGATCGTCGTTGATCTTGAGCGCGGCGACCCGGTCGCGGCGAGCGAACGCGCGAAGGCGTTCAGCGAAGCAGGCGAGCGATTCTCCGACGGCGACTGGTGCCGGTGGGTGATGTGGGATATCGCCTCCCACGTCACCATCCTAGATGATCCCGACGGCGCCCCTCCGCACGCGACCATCACCGAGTGCGTCACCGGGTGGCGGCTCTGCTGGTGGGACGCGCTCTCAGCCGTCCAGGACCCGACGCCGACCGTCCTCGCCCTGCGCGCGCTGATTGGCGCCGCCCGCCAGGAGATTCCGATCGACCTCTCCGCGCTCGACGCCGCCGCCGGCCTGGCCGAGTCGCCCCTCCTGCATCTGCTCGTCGGCGCCGGCTACCGATACGCGCGGAGTTGGAGCCTCGCCGAGACCCATCTGCTGACGGCGCTTGAGACGCCCGACCTGAAGCTTCCCGCCGCGTTCGAACTGCTCCTGGTCTACGCGCAATCCGGACAACTGCACGCCCTGCCGCGGCTCTTCCGCGGCTATTTCGCGAATGAGCGCTCCAGCTTCCACCACATCGCGTTGAATTCCTTAGGGGTCCTGCTCAACGCCGGCGACTTCCCGCATCTTTACGAGACCGTCGTCTTGATCGAAGAGCTGTTGCAGGAACATTTCAACCCGTTGCAGAATCTGGCGCCGTTCCGGAACGCTTCGTGCCTGTTCGCGCCCGACGCAACCATGGATCTGATCGCGACCGAGAACAGGATCTACGCGCATATCCTGCACAGCCATAGCCCCTGCGCGCCGACGCCCTGGGCCGAGAGACCCGCTGGACGACCAGCCGCTCTCCGGCGCATCGGATGTTTCTTTGGCATGGGGAATGGCCAGTTCAACTTTCCCGCGCTGAAGCGTCGCGATCGAACGCGCTATGAAACCTTCTATTACTTTCACAATGTCCCGCCCGACCGGGCGGCCTCGGCGGAAGACGCTGCGGCCTGCGACGTGTTTCGCGCGCTCCGGGGAATGGAGGATGAAGCGATTGCGGAGGTGATCCGGGCGGATGATCTTGATTTGCTGGTTGTGCTGGACGCCATTGCCATCCGGGCGCGCGACCTTGTCGTTCGCCGCCGACCCGCCCGTCGGATCGCCTACTACGGCAACGCCTTTGGAACGCTGGCGACCCCAGTGGTCGACGCCCTGATTCTACCGGAGACGATGGCCGACTGCTTCCCCGACGGTCACGCGACGGAGGCGATCGTGCGCATCCCCGATTGGGTCAATCTGGTCGGCTCGTCCGATGGCCGGTTTCTAGAACCCTGGCCAGGGACGCCCAGCGGCCCCCTGGTCATCGGCACGCCGGCGAACGGCATGAAGCTCAATCAGGGCTGGTTCGACATGGCGGCCCGGTTGATGACCGCCGAGCCGGACATCTTGCTGCGCTTAGATCTCCCGACGATCAGCCGATTCGAACTCGCCCGCTTGAACGACAGCACGCGCCGCGCCGGCATCGACCCACAGCGCATGATCTTCAACGCCGCGCATTACTCGATCAATTTCAGCGAGCGGATGTCCCATCTGTCGCTTGCAATCGATAGCTTCCCGATGAGTTGCTACTACTCGGCGATGCAGGTCCTGTCAGCGGGCCTGCCGCTGCTGACCTTCCCCGGCGCAATTCCCAGCGGCAGGGGAACGGCGACGATCATGAACGCGGCCGGGCTAAACGATCTGATCTGTCGGGATCAAGCGGATATGGAGGCGAAGGCCCTGGCCCTGATCAGGCGGCCGGATATCCTCACAGGCGTTCGCCGCTTGCTGCCCGGCCGCATGCGCGACAGCAAGCTCAACGATCTTGAGGCGGTCGCCCGCGCCTGGGAGGCGGCGCTGGAACAGGTCCTCGCCCTCCCCGTCCGCAACCTCGACTAGAACAAGATCGGCTTACGTCGAAGTCGATTTTGTTCATAATTTTATGAGAAATTTCGCGTTTTCGGCTCTTCGCGATTCAGTCTAAGTTGAAAACGCGCTCAGGCGCCGCCGCTACTTCGGCCGCAGCAGCAGCACGATATGGTGGTCGCCCTCGGTGACCACCGTCCCATCGGCTCGCAACAGCTTGCCGCGCTCCAGCGCGACCCCTCGTCCGGAGCGCGTGCTCAGACGCTTTTCAACCAACTCCAAGCTGAGACTAACCGCGTCGCCCGGCAGCAGCGGGGCGAGGAATCGCACCTTGTCCCAGCCTAGCGAGGCGACCACGCTGCGCTCGAAGCAGCCCAGACTGGCCTTCAGCCCCTCGATCAACGCCAAGCTGAACAGGCCATGGGCGATCCGGCCGGGAAAGCCTGCGGCGTGGGCGAACTCATCATCCATATGCACGGGATGGCGTTCGCCGGTCAGCTCTGCGAAGCGGTCGATGTCGTCGAGCGTGATCACCCGCGGCGCGCTGGTCAGCACCGTTCCCTCGACAAAATCCTCGTACCAAATCTGCGGGACGGTCACGCTTCGGCCTCCTGCAAACGCCGCCAGTCGATCTTGTTGCTG
>JBMLRS010000265.1:0-6067 GCA_049240905.1 Elsteraceae bacterium | reverse complement strand
ATCGCGCCGCGCGCCCAAGCCATCAACCCGGCCTCGTCCAGATCCGCGCCCGGCTTCAGCACCACCACCGCCTTCACCGTCTCGCCGCGATGGGTGTCCTTGGCCGCGATCACGCAGCATTCCTGGATCGCCGGATGTCGGTAGAGCGTCGCCTCCACCTCCGCCGGCCACACCTTGTAACCGCTGACGTTGATCATCCGCTTCAGCCGATCGACGATGAAATGATAGCCCTCATCGTCCATGTAGCCCAGATCCCCGGTGCGCAGGAACCGCCGCCCGCCGATCTCCACGAAAGCCTCCGCGTCGGCGTCGGGGCGGCCCCAATAGCCCTGCATCACCTGCGGACCGCTGATCAGGATCTCCCCGGTCTCGCCGGTCGGACGCTCCGCCAGGGTCTCCGGATCCACCACCAAGCTCACCGTCTCATAGAACGGGATTCCCAGACATTGCGGCTTGGCGCGCTGGATCGGGTTCAGATGGGTCGCGGCGATGGTCTCCGTCAGACCATAGCCCTCCACGAAGGTCAGGCCGAACCGGGCCTTCAATTCGGCCGCCACCGCGGACGGCATGGTGGAGCCGCCGCCGGTGATGACCTTGAGGCGGGCGAAGGTCTTGTCGGTGAAGTCGGGGCTCGCCAGCGCGTCCACCACCATGGTTGGCGCGGCGGACCAGAAGGTCACGCCATAGCGCTCGAACAAGGGCGGGATCAGATCGCGGTCCCAGCGCGCCATCAGCACCAAAGTCGCGCCGACCGCCAGCCCGCCATGCATGGAAACCTGCATTCCCGCCACATGGAACAACGGCATGAAGGCGCTCAGCACGCTGTCCTCGCCCAGTTCATACCAGCGCGCCTGGCCAATCGCCGTGGTCAGCGCGTTGGCGTGGCTGTGCGCGCAACCTTTGGGCCGCCCGGTCGTGCCGGAGCTGTAGGGCATGATCGCCAGATCCTCCGGCCCCGCGAGGCTCGGTCCCGGCGATCGCGTCTCCGCCAACGCATCGACCCAACGGATCATGCCCGGCGGCGGCGCGGCGGCGCTGGCGCGGATCACGTCCGGCAGGCGGAACTGGGGCGGATCCGGCAGTTCGTCGCCGTAATCCGCGACGATCACATGATCCAGCAGGCCCTTCGGCAGATCGGCGAAGCGTGAGGCCAGATCGCCGCCCACCAAGGCCGCGCGCGCCCCGCTGTCCGCGCAGAACCAGGCCAGCTCCTCGGTCAGGTTCATCGGGTTCACCGGCGTCGCCACCGCGTCCGCGCGCAGGATCGCCTGAAACGCGATGACGAAATGCGGCGAGTTCTGCATGTCGATCAAAACGCGGTCGCCGCGCCGAACGCCGCATCGATGGCGCAGAAAGCCAGCCAGCCGCTCCACCCGCGCCCACAGTTCAGCGTAGGTGAGCTCCAGCCCATAGAAGACGAGCGCCAGATGGTCCGGTCTTCGCCGGACGGAGGCCTCCAGGCAGGCGGCGAGGCTGCGCGGCAGTTCCCCAAGCTCGGGCGTCAGGCCGTCAGGCCAGAATCGCGACGGACGCCAGGGGGAGATCTCAGGCATCCGAAACTATCGAGCCGGCGGCGCCGGCCCGTCAACCGGGCTTAGCGGGCCAGGAAATCGGAGAGTTCATCGTAGGAGTCCGCGACTCGGCGCGCTCCCGCTTCGATCAGCCTTTCATGATGACCAGGTCGGATATGCGAGCCGGCGCACAGGCCGATCACCGTCATGCCCGCCGCCACGCCCGCCTTCACCCCGGTCGGCGAATCCTCCACCACCACGACGCGGGCGGGATCGGCGCCCAGAGCCCCCGCCGCGTGCAGATAGATGTCGGGATGCGGCTTGCCGCGCGTCACATGCGCCGCCGCGCTGAACACATGCGCGCCGAAGGCCGCCGCAAAGTCGAACTGCGCCAGTCGGCTGGTGATCCATTCGAGCTGACTGGAGGAGGCGATCGCGCGCGGGGTCGCGCCCAGGCTTCGCACGAAATCCTCCACGCCGGGGATCAACTGCAACTCGGCGTCCATCCGCGCGCGGCCCACCGCCCTGATCCGCGCCCGCAGATCGACCTCGGGCTTGCCCCAGCGCGCTTCGATCGCCGCCGCGTTGTCGGCCCAGGCGCGGCCCATGTAATGCTCGAAGGACTCCTCCAGCGTGGTCGGCATGCCGTTCTCGGTCAGCACCTGCGCCAGAACCTCGTTGGCGATCCACTCGCTGTCGACGATCACGCCGTCGAAGTCGAAGATGATGGCGTCGTGATGGAGCGGCATGAAACCTCGGGGCTGGTCGCGGACGGAAGCGGCGAACCCTAGAACAAGATCGGCTTGCGTCGAAACCGATCTTGTTCAGAGCGTCACGAAAACTGCGTGTTTTCGGCTTGCGGAGGTGGATCCTGCGACGATCGGCGAGCGCGCGGCCCCGCCCGCCGATCAGGCCGCGTCGCTCTGTTCGACCCTGCTCAGCGGCAGGCGCGCGACCGCGCGGGCGCCGCCTTCAGCGCGGTTCTCGATCCGGAAATCGCCGCCTTGGCGCGCAAGCAGTTCGGTCGTGATCGCCAGACCAAGGCCGGTGCCTTCCTCCCCGCTGAGAGCCGCCGGCCGACCTTGCGCGAAGGGCGACCCGATCTCGGGCAGGAAATCCTCGTCCACCCCTTTGCCTTGGTCCAACACTTCAAGGACCAGCCAGCCGCCGGTCGGGTCGACGGCGGCGATCATCCGGACTTCGCCGCCTTCGGGCGAGAACTTCACGGCGTTGGACAGCAGATTCAGCAAGATCTGCCGTAGCGCGCGCTCATCCGCCACCATGCTTGGCGGCGCTCGGTCGCAGTCGATCGCAAGGGCCAGCGACTTCATCGACGCCGCCGGCGCGACGAGCTGCGCCATCTCGCGCAGCTTCTGCGGCAGGGCGATCACCGTCGGCTGAAACTCCCACTCCCCATGCTGGATCTTCGAAAGGTCCAGCAGATTGTTGATCAGCGAGAGGAGATGCTCGCCGCTGATCGCGACGTAACGCAGATACTCGTCGCGTTTGGCCTCGGTCTTCTCCCCCAGGGATTTCTCGAGCAGCAGCTGCGAGAAGCCGATGATCGCGTTCAAGGGCGTCCGCAGTTCGTGACTGACATTGGCGAGAAATCGGGATTTGACGCTGCTCGCCTCTTCCACCGCGGCCTTTGCGGCCGAAAGCTCGACCAGCGCGTCCGCGAGATTGCGCTGGGCGAGACGCGCCTCCCGCGCCCCTACGGTCAACCGCCAGATCAACGCCCCCAACACGATGCCCGAGCCAAGCGTCAAGGCCACCAGCGTGACGAACAGATCGTTCATCAAGCGGCTGTTGTTGAGAAACCAGACATAAGCGTAGTCGTTCATCCCGGTCATGAATTGCGAGAAGGGGATGGTGAGATCCCCCGCCGCCTGCAGCACCTCCCGCCCCGCCGCCTCATCCCCCGCCAGATAGCGCCGCAGCGGCGCCTCCCAGGAGAAGATGTTGTCGGACAGCGACTTGAACTGCAGCAGCAAATGGTCCTCGCGCGTCGGCAGGCGCAGGTTCTTCGTCGAATCGACGCTCAAGATCCGCGACAGCAGAACCTCATAGGCCTGTTCCGCCGCGGCGCGCCTGTCGGGGCTCCCGCTCAGCACGGCCTCGGTCAACCTAAGTCTGAAGGTCAGGAACTCCGCCCGCGCCTGGAATCCCGCGTTCACGCCACCGTGAATCGGGATTCCTTCCAGCTGGGTCAGGCGGAAATAGGTCAGCGCCCCGACGGAGCTGAAGGCGACCGCCAGAAACACAGCGACCCACAAGATCAGCGCGCGGGTCGTCTTCTCCAGGCTTCTGAAAGCGGAGGGCGTCGCCTTCGCGAGGGCGTCGCCTTCGACGGGGGGCGGGGGAGCGTCGGTCATCAGGCGCGGCCGCTATTTCACTTCGAGCCGGATCAATTGCCAGATGGATTTGTTCTGAACAAAAGTCAGGCCGGCGCGCGGGGTCTTGTCATAGTCATAGATCACGAAAATCGGGCCGCGTTCGCGCACGCTCAGGTGTTTGCCGTTGATCTTCAGCGCCAGAACGAACTTGTCGCCCTTGAAATCCTCCATCGGCAGATCGACGACATAGTCGTTCAAGGCGATCGCGCGGGCGGCGCTTCCCTTGCCTTTCACCGCCGCCATCAGCGCGGCGCTGGACGGGCCTTCGAAGGTCGGTTTGCCTTCATGCCAAAGGGTTGAGGTGGTGATGGTCTTCGTCTCCAGCGCCTCCAGCATGGCGCGGTCGAACCGCGCGACGGGGCGGCCGGCGTCGTCGACGCCGTTCGCACGCTCAATATTGCCAGAGACGACGAGCAGGATTGGCCCGGTCGGCGCCGGCAAGCCAGAATCTTGAGCAGCGACGGTCACGGCGGGGACCAACGCAACCAAGACGAAGAGAAGAATTCGGGCAAGCGCCATCAAAATCACAAGTGTCTTTAGTTTATTTTCTGTTCGATTATGTCGTAAAGAACAATTCACCACAAACCCTTTGCGCAATGTTTTCTGGACTTCGATCCGCCCTGACGCATGATTGCTTTGACTGTTGGTCAATCATAAATCCGCGCGGCCGAAAATCGCTTGTCATCGCCATTCACGCTGGGACAAGCGGGGCGCGGTGATGTAAAGCTCGACGCTCCCGAGCAAGAGGCCGTCGCGATGATCCATACCCCGATACCAAACGTCACCCCTCTGTCAGAGGCGGCGGTGCGCGCCATCTGCGAGCCGCACGGCTTGAAGCTGGGGCCGAAGGACATCGAGGCGCTGGCCTATGGCGGGGCCTTGATGGCCCGAATGATCGACCATGTGCGCGCCTTCCCGCTGGACGCGGCGACCGACCCCGCCCATCGCTTCCACGCCGATCCGGAGGCCACGCGATGACCGATCTCCCTCTATCGCTCGCAGAACTGGCCGCGGCCTACGCCAAGCGCAGCCTGTCCCCGGTCGAAGTGACGGACGCGCTGTTGGCGCGGATCGAGCGGCTGGACGGCAAGCTGCACGCCTACATCGCGGTCACGGCCGACCGCGCGCGGGCCGACGCCAAGGCGGCCGAAGCCAATTTCGCCGCCGGCAAGATCTCCGGTCCGCTCCAGGGCGCGCCGCTCGGCCTGAAGGATCTCTACGAGACCGCGGGGATCGCCACCACCGCCCATTCCAAGATCCGCATCGACCATGTGCCAACGACGGATTGCACGGTCGCCGCCCGCCTGCGCGCGGCCGGCACGGTGCTGATGGGCAAGCTCACCACGCATGAATTCGCGTTCGGCGGCCCCTCCTTCGATCTGCCCTGGCCGCCCGCGCGCAACCCCTGGAACACCGACCACTTCACCTCCGGCTCCTCCAGCGGCTCGGCCGCCGCCATCATCGGCGGGCTGGCCTACGCCACCCTGGGGTCGGACACCGGCGGCTCCATTCGCGGGCCCTGCGCTCTCACCGGCCTCGCCGGGATCAAGCCCACCTATGGCTTGGTCAGCCGCGCCGGCGTCTTCCCCTTGAGTTGGACGCTCGACACCGTCGGCCCGATGACCGCGACGATCGAGGATTCCGCGATCATGCTGCAGGTGATCGCCGGCGCCGACCCGCGCGACCCGACCTGCGCCGACCGGACGGTTCCCGATTATCGCGCAGCCCTCCGCTCCGATCTGAAGGGTCTGAAGATCGGCCTGCTGCGGCGCTGGCACGAGACCGATTTCCCGGCCACCGCGCCGATGGCCGCCGCTTACGACGACGCCGCCAAGCTGATGCGCGATCTGGGCGGTCAGGTGATCGACCTCGATTGCCCGCCGCTGATGGACTATCACGCCCCCACCCTGCTGATCCTGTCGGCGGAGGCCTTCGCCTATCACCGCGACGATCTGGTCAAGCGCTGGGGCGATTACGGCGAATTCCTGCGCGAACGCACGGCGATGGGCGCCTTCGTCCCCTCCGCCGATTACGTCCGCGCCACCCAGATCCGCCGCGCGATGCAGGCCAAGACTCTGGCCCTGTTCGATCAGGTCGACCTGCTGGTTACCTGCGGCGCTGGCGGCGAGGCGCCTCGGATGGAGGATGCGCGCCAGTTCG
>JBMLRS010000264.1:0-6368 GCA_049240905.1 Elsteraceae bacterium | reverse complement strand
GATCTCCGAGGTCGATCTGGATGCCGGCCGGTGGGACGGCGCGCGCGTGGCGATCGACACCGCTGAGGCCAGCTACTATCAGGGCATGGTTCCCGGCCTCACCGTGCTGCCGCTGCATCAGCATGGGACCGAGAGCGCGGCGCTGGTCCGCTGGGCCCCGAACACGCGATTCAATCCGCATCGGCACTGGGGCGGCGAAGAGATCCTCGTCTTGGAGGGGCTCTTCGAGGACGAGCATGGCGCCTATCCAAAGGGGACTTGGCTGCGCAGCCCCCATTTGTCCGGCCACACGCCCTTCACCGGCCCGGACGGCGCGTTGATCTATGTGAAGACCGGCCATTTGCCGCCTTCCTGAGAACCCGTGCAAATCGGCCTCGGCTGCGAAAGACCTTTAACTTTGCCGCGGCTCCTGATCGGATGGCGCCTTCCTTCCCGTCCACCGATCAGGAGCCTGCCTTGACGCCTCCCCAGCTTTTCACGCCCATCGACATCGGTCCGCAGACGCTTGGCAACCGCATCGCGGTCGCGCCGATGTGCCAGTACAGCGCGGAGAACGGCTCGGCGACCGATTGGCATCACGTGCATCTCGGCGTGCTCGCGCAGTCCGGCGCCGGCTTGGTGGTGGTGGAGGCGACCGGGGTGGAGCCGGCGGGGCGCATCACCCCGCAATGCCTCGGGCTATACAGCGACGAGAACGAAGAAAGATTGGGCGAGGCGCTGAGGCGCGCCCGCAAGGTGGGGGCGGCGAAGTTCGGAATCCAGCTGGCCCACGCCGGCCGCAAGGCCTCCTGCGACGTCACTTGGCGCGGCGGCGGCCCCCTGACCCCGACGCAAGGAGGCTGGACCGTCCGCGGCCCATCATCGCTGCCGTTCAACGAGGGCTTTCCGACGCCCGTCGCCATGACCGAGGCGGACATGGACGAGGTGGTCGAGGCCTTCGCCCAGGCCGCCCGCCGCGCCGCGCGCCTGGATTTCGAGGTGATCGAGCTGCACGCCGCCCACGGCTATCTGCTGCATCAGTTCCTGTCGCCGCTCAGCAATCGGCGCAACGATGATTTTGGCGGAACCCAGGCGAACCGCATGCGCTTCCCGCTGCGCGTGTTCGCGGCGGTGAAGGCCGCGGCGTCCGCGAGCATGGCCGTCGGCGCCCGCATTTCCGGCTCCGACTGGCTGGAGGGCGGGATGACGATCGAAGACACGATCGCCTTCGCCCGCGGGCTGGACGATCTGGGCTGCGCCTATGTCGACGTCACCACCGGCGCGCTGGATCCGCGCGCGAAGATCCCGGCCGCGCCCAACTATCAGGTCCCCCACGCCGAGGCCGTGCGCAAGGCGATTAAGGCCCCGGTGCGCGCGGTCGGCATGATCACCGCGCCGCATCAGGCGGAGGAGATCATCGCCTCCGGCAAGGCCGACATGGTGGCCTTGGCCCGCGCCTTCCTGTCGGACCCGCGCTGGGGATGGCGCGCCGCCCATGTCCTCGGCCACCCGCTGGAGGTCCCCCCGCCCTACCGCCGCTTAACGACCGCGCTTTGGACGGGGTAGAAAGCCTCACGCGTTCGCGGAGGCGCTTTCGATCACGATCGCCTGCTTGGCTTGGGTGTCGAACTTCAGCCGCGGCACTTTCTCCAGGTCCTGGCCGGTGACGCGGACGAAGCGGGCGCCTTCGGGATAGTCGATGGCGTGGATCACGCCCACGTCATAGAAGCCGGCCTTGCCAGGCTCCAGGCGATAGCTTTTCGACAGGTCGATTTCGGCCGCGCCCGCGCCGCGGCCGCCGTCGGTCCGGCGATATTCGGTCATGTCGGTGTAGCCGGTCGCCTGGCCGTAGATCGCCCAGGATTTGCCGTGGTCATGCGGCGGGGATTTGCCGGACTCGGCGTTGACATGCACCAGAACGCAGAACTTCAGCTCCGGATCCTCATGAATGGTGTGCCGGCCGGTCGGCGCGGACAGAACATGTTTCTGTTGAAAGTCCGGATCCGCCAGCAGCTTCTCCAGCAGCCCGCGCACGAGCTCTCGGCCGCTGGCGTCGGGGTTGGCCTTAAGCTGCGCGCGGGCGTCGGCGCAAAAGGCTTCGAGCGTGTAGGCCATGGCGATCTCCCTATGATTTTGAGGGACTCTAGACTCAAATCCCTGAGCGGGACCAGAAAACTTCGCGCTATTTCTCCTCGAATGGCCACAGCGGCCGGCGCACTTTCTTGAAATCATGCGAGTATTTCTTCGGCGAGCAGAGCGCGCCGCTGTCCGCCACCAGGATCTCGCGCGCGATCGGCTCGAAAGCGGCGCGGAAATGCTGCATGGACTTCACCGCCAGGGTCTTCATCGCGCGCGGCTCCACGCCCATGGTGGTGAACTGCTCCAGCTCCTTCGACTGCGTGGTGTTGCTGACCACGATGATGTCGATCCCGCCCACCCGGAAGGTCATCGAGAGGCCGTGATTGTAGCGCGCGCCGCCGCCCATCGGCCCGCGGGCGACGAAGGCGCCGTCGGTCAGCGCGGTCACCCGGCCGGTCAGGGTCAGCGGGCCGCCGCCGCGCGCGGGGTCGGTCGCGCCGCCCAGCTGGATCGTGATCTCCTTCCCTGGCCCGGCCTTTAGGCCGGCCTGAACCGCCGCAGGGTCGTAGATCGCGTGATAGGCGGCGTCCTTCAGATCGGCGTCCAGCATCGCCTTCAGCAGGGTCGTCGAGTCCATGTAGCCGCCCCCGCCCGGATTATCTGCGTAGTCCGCGATCACCACGGGACCGCCGGACGAGGATTCGAGCGCCTTGGCCCGCGCGACCGCCTCCGGCGCGGTGAGCAGTTGGCGCATCACGGTGTCGTAGTCGCGCGTCTCCCAGATCAGATCGACGAAGCGCTGGGCGATCTTCCGGCCGGCGGCGAGGCCGCCCTCCCCATCGACCGTGACCGCGACCGAAGGGCCGATGTCCCGGATGTCGGACATGCTGAAGCCGGCCTGGAGCGAGACGACCAGCGCCTCCCCGGCGGCCTCGATCTGGTCGGCCTCGGCCAACGCCTTCAGCATCGGGCTGTCCGCCGCCACCCCCGCGGTCCGGCCATGGTCGAGGCCTTCCAGCTGGGCGCCCTGCGCCAGCAGGCAGCGCGGCTTGATCTCCCCGCGCATGGCGCGATCCAGCAGGTCGGCCCCCTGGGTCATGCGTTCATAGCCGTCGATATGCGGATATGTCCGGAACGAGATCAGCGAGTTCGCGAAAGTCGCCATGCGCTGGGTGGCGTTGGCGTGCAGATCCAGCACGGCGATGATCGGCCGGTCGCCCATCACGGCGCGCAGGCGCTCCAGCAGCTCGCCCTCGCCGTCCTCCTCATCCTCCAGCACCATCGCGCCATGCAGGAACATCAGCGCGCCGTCGCAGCCCGGGGCCGCCTCCAGGATCGGCTTCAGGATCGCCTCGAAGGCGGGCCGAGTGACCACGCCGGACGGGGTGGCCGAGGCCGCGATCGGATGGCGCAAGGTCCAGTTCAGCCGCTCGGCCGAGTCGAACGCCGCGCCCAGGCCGGTGTGGGTGCCCTTGTAGGCCGCGACCACGCCGTTGCCATAGGTCAGGACATAGGCTTCAAAAGATTCGATCGGCGTGCGGCGAACGCTGAAGGTGTTGGTTTCATGCATGACCATGGAGGTCAGGACGGTGAAGGGCATGGCGGCTCTTTCTGCGGGTGCGGCGCCCATGCGAGCCGATGCGGAGGCTTTGGTCAATCCCGACGGCGCGCGGGACGGGGCGGTTGCCTCACCCTCGCCGCTCGGCTAACCCTAGCCGCATGAGCGCTGACATGATCGACCTTCCGCCGACGCAAACCGGCCCCGACGTCTGGCTGGGGCCGGACATGGCCCGCGATCCTTCCTCATGGAGCGACGACCTCACGCCCGAGGAGATCGACGAGGTGGAGGCCGCCATCGCGCGCGCCATCGCCTCCGACGTCGATCCGATCCGCCTGACCGCCGCCGATTTCCCACTGCCCATCCTCAGCCGACGCCTCGCGCGCTTGAACCAGGAACTGCTGTTCGGCCGCGGCTTCGCGCTGCTGCGCGGCATGCCGGTCGCGCGCTGGTCCAAGCGCGAGGCGGCGACCGCCTTCCTGGGGATCGGCGCGCATATGGGCTCCGCCCGCTCGCAAAACGGGAAAGGCCATGTGCTGGGCCATGTCCGCGATCTGGGCCTGTCCAGCGACGATCCCAACGTCCGGGTCTATCAGACCCATGAACGCCAGACCTTCCACACCGACAGCTGCGACGTGGTGGGCCTGCTCTGCCTGCAGACCGCGCGCTCCGGCGGCGCCTCCGCCCTGGTCAGCGCCTCGGCGATCTACAACGAAATGCGCCGGCGCCGCCCGGATCTGCTGCGCCTGTTGTTGGAGCCGATCGCCCATGACCGGCGCGGAGAAGTGCCGGAAGGAAAGCTGCCCTATTTCCTGATCCCGGTGTTCAACTGGCATGCCGGCCAATTGACCGTGCTCTACCAGCGCCAATACATCGATTCAGCCCAGCGCTTCCCGGACGCGCCGCGCCTGACGCAGGATCATGTCGAAGCGTTGGATCTGTTCGACGCGCTGGCGGACGATCCCGCCTTGCATTTTCAGATGCAGTTGGCCCCCGGCGACATGCAGTTCGTCCATAACCATGGCTTGCTGCATGACCGCACCGCCTTCGAGGATTATTCGGAGCCGGAACGCCGCCGCCATCTGCTGCGGCTGTGGCTGGCGATCCCCGGCGCGCGGCCCCTGCCGGATTATTTCGCCGAGCGCTATGGCGGCGTCACCCCCGGCGACCGCGGCGGGGTGCTGGTTCCTGGAATCACGCTGAACACGCCGTTCGACGCGGTCTGACCGCGGCATCCCATTTGCTAAGCAAGGCGCTGATCTCCAAAGGAGGCGCGCCTTGGCCATTTCTTTCACGCCGATCATGCCCGGCTTCGGGGCCGCCGTCTCCGGAGTCGATCTGCGCGCGGTGACCGACGCGCAGTTCGACGCGTTGCTTGAGGGCTTTCACCGCTTCCAGCTTCTGCTGTTCCGCGATCAGGCGATCGAGCCGGCGCATCACGTCGCCTTCGCCAAGCGCTTCCCGCATGATCCGAGCCCGACCAACTACAAGGAATTCCTGATCCCGGGCCATCCGGAGGTCCATCGCCTCGGCAATGTGGTGGAGAATGGCGCGCCGATCGCCATGCTCGTGCCGCTCGGGATCGAATGGCACACCGACGGGACCTCGCGACAACTGCCCTGCGTCGCCACGCTGCTTTACGCCGTGGAGACACCCTCAATCGGCGGGGAGACCCTGTTCGCCAGCGGCTATCGGGCCTTTGATCTGCTGGACGCCGAAACCCGCGCGCTGCTGCCGACATTGACCGTCCGCTACAACACCACCGTGCTGGACGACGAGATCGAGGCGGCGACCCGCGGCTCCGTGCACGCCCGGCGCGCGCGGGACGAATTTGACGATGTGCTGCACCCGCTGGCGCGGGTTCACCCCGCGACCGGCCGGACCGCGCTCTGGGCCACGCCGCGCGAGATGCGCGCCATTGAAGGCTGGAGCCGCAAGGCGAGCCTGGATTTCGTGACGCGGATCATGGCGCTGGGCACGGCTGAACCCTACGTCTACGCGCATAAGTGGCGGCCAGGCGATCTGATGGTTTGGGACAATCGCTGCGTCCTGCATTCGACCACCCCCTACACTTACGCGAAGGAGCGGCGCCTGATGCATCGGGTCGGCCTCAATGGGCCGAGCCCGGTTCCGCCGCCTTCAGCCGCACGGTGACTTCCACGCCCTGCCCGCTCTCGCTGGTCAGGGCGATCGTTCCGCCCATCGCCTCGGTCAACAGTTTGCAGATGGTCAGGCCCAGACCCGTGCCGGCCTGGCGGACCGCGATCTCATGATCGACCTGATAGAAGGGCGTGAAGATCTGATCCAACGCCTCCTGGGCGATGCCGCCGCCCGTGTCGCGGACGGCGATGACGATCTCGTCTTCCTCGCGCGTCGCGGAAACCTCTATGGCGCCCTCTTCCAGCGTGAATTTCACGGCGTTCGACAGCAGATTCAGCAAAATCTGGCGCAAAGCCCGCGCGTCCGCTTCGACGATCGCGTCGTCTGCAATCGAAACGTCGAGCCGCAGGCGCTTGCGCGCGGCTTGATCGCCGATGATCACGGCGCATTTGGCCATGGCCGCCCCGACCGACACCGGCTCGAGGTTGACGGACATCTTCCCTGACTCGATCTTGGCCAGATCGAGAATGTCGTTGACCAGCGTCAGCAGATGTTCGCCGCTCTGGCGGATGTCGCGCGCGTACTCGACATAGCGCTGCGTTTGGTCCGCTCCGAAATGCTGCTGCTCGATCAGCTCCGAGAAGCCGATGAT
>JBMLRS010000263.1:0-1166 GCA_049240905.1 Elsteraceae bacterium | reverse complement strand
CGATCGACGAAGGCCTGCAAATCCGCCGCCGGCAGCGCCGCGCCTTCCCATTTGTCCCATTCATGGCCGGGCCGCACGCCAAGCGACCGCTGAAAGCCTTCCATCTGCGCGGGCGTCATCAAGCCCGCGTGATTGTCCTTATGGCCGGCGAGCGGCAGGCCGAAGCCCTTGATCGTGTAGCAGATGAAGCAGACTGGCCGGTCATGGGTCTTGGCCTGCTCGAACGCCTCCAGCAGCGACGGCAGGTCATGGCCGCCCAAATTCCCCATCAGGGCCGCGAGTTCGGCGTCGCTACGCCGATCGATCAGGGCGGTGACCGGCCCCTGGTCGCCGATCTCGTCGGTCAGGCGCTTGCGCCAGGCCGCCCCGCCCTGGAAGGTGAGCGCGGAATAGAGCTGGTTCGGACAGGCGTCGATCCAGTCGCGCAGGCGGTCGCCGCCCGGTTCGGCGAAGGCGGCCTGCTGCAGCTTGCCGTGCTTGATGATCACCACGTCCCAGCCGAAGTTCTGGAACATCTGCTCGAACTTCGACCACAGCCCTTCGCGGATCACGGCGTCGAGCGACTGGCGATTATAATCCACGATCCACCAGGTGTTGCGCAGGCCGTGCTTCCAGCCTTCGATCAACGCCTCGTAGATGTTGCCCTCGTCCATCTCGGCGTCGCCGATCAGCGAGACCATGCGGCCCTCAGCCCGCCCCTTCATCCAGCCATGGGCGGTGACGTAATCCTGCACCAACGAGGAGAACAAAGTCTGCGCCACGCCAAGGCCGACCGAGCCGGTGGAGAAATCAACGTCGTCGACGTCCTTGGTGCGGGAGGGATAGCTCTGCGCGCCTTTATAGCCGCGGAAATTTTCAAGCTTCTCGCGCGTCTGATTGCCCGCGAGATACTGGATCGCATGGAAGATCGGCGAGGCGTGCGGCTTTACCGCGACCCGGTCCTCCGGCTTCAGCGCGTCGAAATAGAGCGCGGTCATGATCGTGGCCATCGAGGCGGAGGAGGCCTGATGCCCGCCGACCTTAACTTCGCCGCTCGGGCGCAGATGATTGGCGTTGTGGATCATCCAGGACGCCAACCAAAGGCTGCGCCGTTCGATGTCCGCCAGGTACCTGATTCGTTGCTCCCGCTCGCGTTCAATCTCACGCATTTCGCGGTCAATCGCCTC
>JBMLRS010000262.1:0-1286 GCA_049240905.1 Elsteraceae bacterium | reverse complement strand
CGTTCGGCGAGAAGCGTCCGGTCGCGATGACCTTGCTGTCGCTTGGCCGGATCCGGGCGCGCGAAGGGGCGAGCAGCGACGCGCTGGGGGCGATCCGTCGCGGCGTCAGCCTGCTGCGCGCCGACCGCAGCGCGACGGTCGGGCTCAGCGCGAGCCGCATCTCCGACATCCTGGTGGTGGCGGAGCAGGCCGCCGCGACCGGCGACGCCGCCGCTCTTTCGGACGAGATGTTCCAGGCCAGCCAGATGGCTTGGCGCGGCGTCACCGCCCGCACCATCAGCCTGACCGTCGCCCGCATCGCCGGCGACAGCGAAGTTGTGACCGAACTTCAGCGCGTGTCCTACGAGCGCGACCTCCAGCGCATCGGGCTCGGCCGCGAAGCCGCGAAGCCGCCTGAGGCGCGCGACGAAGCCCGTCTGGCGGAGCTGCAGGAAAGCGTGCGAACCCTCACCGCGCGGGCGGCGGAGCTGTCCGCCGCGCTGGAGGCGAGCGTGCCGGGCGCCTCTCAATTGATCGATTCAGCGCCGGTCTCGGCGAAGGATCTCGGCGCGCTGCTGGCGCCGGACGAGGCCGTGCTGTCTTTCCTGATCGGGGCGGAGAGTTCCTGGGTCTTCGTCGCGCGGCAGGACCGCTTGCAGGTGAAGCGGCTGTCGATCACCGCGGCGGACTTGTCGGAGCGCGTGCGCTCGCTGCGCCGCGCCTTCACGCCGGGGGCCGGCGGCTTCACCCCCTCGTTCAATCTGGACGAGGCGCATGCGCTGCATGACATGCTGCTGGGTCCGGTCGAGGACAGCCTTTCGGGGGTCGCTCACCTTATCGTGGTGCCGGACGGGGCCCTGCAAAGCTTGCCCTTCGCCGTGCTCGTCGCGAAACCGCCGACGCAACGCGGCGCGGCGGCCTACACTGACGCGGCCTGGCTGGCGAAGCGTTTCGCAATCAGCACCGTGCCGTCGATCCGCGCCTTCACCGACATTCGCCGTCTGAACGCGCCGTCGCGCGCGCCGCGCCCGTTCTTCGGCGTCGGCGCGCCGGAGCTGACCGGCCGGGGCGGCGCCGGCATGGTGGCGCTGGAGAATTCCTGCCGTGAAGACGGCCCCGCGCCGCCGGATCTGGTCCGCGCTTTGACCCCCTTGCCGTCGACCGCCGTCGAGTTGAGGCGCGTGTCGGCCGCGCTCGGCGGCGAGGCCGACTCCCTGCTGATCGGCGCCGCCGCGACCGAGCCGCGCTTGCGCGCCGCCGCGCTGAACCAGTACCGCATTCTCTATTTCGCCACCCATGGCTTGCTG
>JBMLRS010000261.1:0-10765 GCA_049240905.1 Elsteraceae bacterium | reverse complement strand
AAGCCGCTTCATACGCGCGGTGGCGACGCCGGCCAGCCGCGCCGCGTCGGCGGATTCGCCTGTCGCCAGCATATGCGCCCCGGTGCGGGTCCAGTTGACCAGGAGATAGGCGCATCCGGCCACGCCGATTAGCCACAGCACCAGAACGGGCACGCCGAAGATCTGATTGCGGGCGAGGCCGGTGAAGCCGGTCGGCCAGCGCCCGACGAACGCCACGCCCTGGGTGATCATGAAGGCCATGCCGCGCGCGATCGCCGCCGTGCCCAGCGTCGCGATCAGGGAAGGCACGCGCAGCACGGTCACGCAGAAGCCGTTGAACAAGCCGCAGAGCAGACCGACGCCGAGCGCCGCGCCGACCGCCACCAGCGGATCGTATCCCCATTGGGTCAAGGCGCCGCAGGTCACCGCGGCGAGCGACGCGGTCTCGGCGATCGACAGATCCAGCTCCGCCACCAGGAAAGCCAGGGTGAAGCCCAGCGCCAGGATCGCCAGGAAGCTGGTGTCCTTCAGAATGTTCAGGAGGTTCTGCGGCGAGGCGAAATTGGGCGCGAACGCCATGAAAAACCCGACAAGCAGCAATCCGGCGATCGCCGTCCCGTAGCGCTCGATCACCGCCCGGCCGCTCATCGCGTCGATTCCTCCTCAGCCCATGTCGCAAGGCGACGCGAGATCGGCGCCACGGCCGACTCCGCTTCGCGATGCCATTGATATAGCCGGTCATAGCGCGCGACCGCCGCCGGATCCGGATCATGCCGCGCGCCTGGCCGCGCCAACGACTCCTGCGCGGCCGATAGAGTGGCGAAACGGCCGAGCCCCGTCCAGGCCACGATCGCCGCGCCCAGCAAGCCCTGCTGCGCCTCGACCGGGGCCACCACCGTTCGGTTCAGGACATTCGCCTTGATCTGACGCCAGACCGGGCTGGCCGAGCCGCCGCCGCCAATGCGGATCTCCCGCGCGGGCGACCCGACCGCCGCCTCCGCGCGCTCAAGGACGATGCGGTTCAGGAAGGCGACTCCCTCCATCACCGCCCAAACCAGATCGACCCGCCCATGCCGCCGACCCAACCCCAGAAAAGCGCCGCGAAGCTCCGAATCCCAGTAGGGAACCCGCTCCCCTTGAAGATAAGGCAAGAAAATCAGCGGATCCCGGTGGCGGGGCGTGGCGAGGAGACGCTCAAGCGCCGCCTCGGGGGCCTCGTCCGACGTCTCCATCAGATCCCGCAGCCAAAGCAGCGCGTCCGCCCCCGTCTGGCTCGGCCCGCCGATCTGGGTCAGCCCCTCGCCCCAATCGACGGTCAGCAGGCCTGACGCCGCGCGCGGCGTCGCGCTGATCAGACCGAACACCTCGGTCGTGCCGGAGATATTGTATCCCCAGCCGTCGCGTAGCGCGCCCAACCCGACGACGCTCGCCCAGGTGTCGTTCGCCATCGTCATCACCGGAGCGCCGGCGATCAGGCCCAGCGCCCCGGTCAGGCCCGGCCGAACCGCTCCCATGATCGCGGTGGGCGGGACCGCGGGCGGCAGAAGCGCGGGCGAGAAGCCGGCCGCGTCGAACAGAGAGCGTCCGTCCGGGCCGGGGGCGGCGGCCGCTTGCAGCCGAGCGGTCGAGACCGGATCGCGCCGCAGGACCCCGGTGAGTCGGAAGTTGAGATAATCCTTGGGATCGAGAACCGCCGACAAGGCGGCGGCGCGCTCCGGCTCCGTCCGCTTCAGCCACCAGAGTCGGGCGAGCGGATGATAGGCGTTGAGCGTCGCCAACTCCGGGTGATCGGCCGGGCAGCGGGCGCGCAAATCCTCCAGCCCATCGGCCGCCCGCGCGTCCGCCCACAAGATCGCCGGACGCAAGGAGCGCCCGCCGGCGTCCAAGAAGACCTGACTGCGCGTGAAGGCGGAGATCGCCACCGCGCGGCAGCGCGCGAAGCTGGCGGGCGCGGCGTCCGCCACCGCCTGCGCGCCGGCCGCGAACAGGGCGAACCAATCATCCGGATCGGCCTCCAGACCGCTGGCGAGCGGCGCGCGCCAATCCGCCGCCTTGCCGCCCTGCGCGTCGAACAGCGCGACCCGCAGGCTCGTGCCGCCCAGATCGCACACCAGCACGCAGTCCTGGCTCATGGGTCGATCTTCAGCGCCAGCGGAGCAGGTGACGCTCCGCCCGGCTCAAGGCGAACCCGACGCCCAGCCCCATGATCGACAGCATCACGACGCCCGCCAGCAGGCGATCGGTCTGCATCAGATTGCCCGCCGTCAACACCAACGCCCCCACGCCGTAGCGCGCGCCGATCATCTCCGCCGACACCACCAGCATCAAGGCGATCGACGCCGTGATCCGAAAGCCGGACAGGATGCCAGGGGCCGCGCCGGGCAGGATCACCTTGCGCAGGATCGCTTCCGGCGGGGCGCCGAAGCTCTGCGCCATCCGAACCAGATTGCGCGGCACCGCGTCGACCGCCGCGTAGCCGGCGACGACGGTGGGGAAGAACACGCCCAGCGCGATGGTGGCGATCTGCGACGCCTCGCCGACGCCGAACCACAGGATGAGCAGCGGCAGGAGCGCGATCTTGGGGATCGGAAACAGCGCCGAGACGATCGGCAAGCCGGCCGCCCGCGCCAGGCTGAAGATCCCCATCGCCAGACCGACGATCAGCCCCAGCGTCGTGCCGAGCAGCCAGCCGCCGCCGATGCGCAGCAAGGACGCGCCGACATGGCGCTGCGCCTCCCCGCTGGACCACAGATCGGCCAGCGCCACCGCCACCGACGAGGGGGCCGGCAGAAAGATCGGGTTCAGCAGCCCGGTCATGCTGGCGCCCTGCCAGACCGCGATCAGCAGAAGCAGGCCGCCGAAGGCCGCCGCCGGCCGGTCGCGGATGACGAAGCCGCCGCCGCGGAACGGCACCTCAGCCATGGATCAGCTCCCGGTCGGCCACGCGCGCCTCTTCGCGGATCAGGTCCCACAATCGGCCGTGGAGTTGGGCCAGCGCGGCGGCGGAATCAGGCCCCGCGCGAGCGTCCCGATCCAGCCCGATCGGCAGGACCGCGCGCACCCGGCCCGGCCGGCGCGAGAGCACGACGACGCGATCGGCGAGCCGCACGGCTTCGTCGAGATTGTGCGTGACGTAGAGCGCGCCGACGCGCGTGCGGCGCCACAAGGTCAGGAAATCGTCGATCAACAGGTCGCGCGTCTGGGCGTCGAGGGCGGAGAACGGCTCGTCCATCAGCAGCAGCGCCGGCTCCACCACGAGCGCGCGGGCGATTCCGACCCGTTGCCGCATGCCGCCGCTCAACTGGCGTGGAAAGGCGTCGGCGAAGTCCGCGAGGCCCGTGCGCCGCAGGACGTCCGCCACGCGCTCCCGCCGTTCCACCGCCGAGAGGGGGTGATGCTCCAGCGCGAAGGCGACGTTGGCCGCGACGCTGCGCCAGGGCAGCAGGGCGAAATCCTGGAAGACCGGCGTGATCGGGTTCAGCGAGCCAGCGGGCGCGGCGCCTTCCGTCCGCACCCGCCCCTGATCGGGGCGGATCAACCCGCCGGCGATCCCCAGCAAGGTGGACTTGCCGCAGCCGCTGGGGCCGACCAGCGCCACCACCTCGCCGGCCGCGACGGACAGGCTGACCTCCGCCAGCACCGGCAGCGCGCCATAGCCGTGGGTGACGCCCTCGACGATCAAATCCATCCGCGATCCTTCAGTTCGGGACGCCGAAATGCCCGTCCACGAAGGAAAGGTCGAGCAGCTTCTTCGGATCGACGTCGCGATCGACCACGCCCTGCCCCTGATACCACTTCACCTGCCGGTAGACGTCGTCGACCATCAGCCGCGCTTTGGGATCGACGTAGGGAATGCCCAGCAGGATCTGCTCCGGCTTCTGTTCGGTGTATTTCGCGATGATCGCCAGGAGTTCGTCGCGCGTCGGGCCGCCGGCGATCTTGCCGTCAGGCCCCTTGGTCAGAAAGCCGTCATGGTAGGCCTGAGCGCCGGCCTGATAGCCCTTGATGAAGGATTCCACCAGCGCGCGTTTGGACGCGACGGTCTTTGAATTGGTGAAAACGCCATTCACCTGCCAGGCGGTCTGGTCGCCAACCCAGCCGAGCAGCACGGCGTCGCCGGAAGAGATCAGCGGGGTCGCCACCGTCGCCGGCAGGATCGCCCCGTCGACCTGACCGCCGCGCAGCGCCGAGACCATGTTTGGGATCGACTGCAACGGCACGAGCCGGACGCTGGAAATGTTGAAGCCCAGCTTATCCGCCAGCAGCCCCACCGTGTAATGGAAGGAGGAGCCCATCTGCGTGATCGCCACGGAACGCCCCTGGAACTGCGCCAGGCTGTTGAAGCCCGCCGCATGCGCCTTCGCGCCCGCGAGATAAGCGTTCAGCGCGTAGCCCGGCTCTTCCCTCGCCTGGGCGGCGATCACCTTGATCGCGCCTTTGCCCGCAAGGTTGTAGAGCGCGGCGGAGAAAGCCGTGACGCCGAAATCAAGATCGCCGGACACGATGGCGACGGCGACCGGCTGCGCCGCCTCGAAGAATTTCAGCTCCACGTCCAGCCCGGCCGCCTTGAAGAAGCCTTTATCCTGGGCGATGAACACCGGCCCGCTTGAGGCCAGCTTGAGCACGCCGACGGTGACTTTGGTCTGCGCCGCGACCGGCGTCGCCGCGATCCAGCTGAGCGCCCCGATGAGCGCTGATGTGAGCAAAAAACGCATCGCGTCGCCGCCTCCTGAAAAAAATTGCTGCAGTGCGAAAAGCCCCTTGTCGAGCTTCGAAACCGCCCTTATATTGCATTGCATCATCGCGAGATGATGGTCCGCTTCGGCGGACGTTTCCTCCCTAAACTCGGGCCGCAGCAATGCGGCCCGCTTTTTTTTTGCCCGCGATTCTGGCGCGGCTTCAAGCGGCTGGGCGGCCCGCGCTACCGCAACGCAACAACGCCCGCTCAGACGCTCATCGGTCCGGCATCAAGCCGCCGGCCATGAAGCCGCCATCGACATGCAACACGTGGCCGGTCACGTAGGAGGATTCGGCGCTCGCCAGGTACAGCGCGGCGTCGGCGATCTCCTCCGGATTGCCGTAACGTCCCATGGGCACGACGCGACGCCAAGCCGTCCTCACCGCCGGCGGGTGGAACGCCCGCGACATCGGCGACTCGATTGGGCCAGGCGCCACCACATTCACGCGCACGCCGCGCTCCGCCCACTCCACCGCCATAACCTCGGCCATGGTCACGACCCCGCCCTTGGACGCCCCATAGGAGACCCGGCCCATGTTGCCGCGTCGGCCGGAAACGGAGCCGATCAGCACGATCGACCCGCCGCCGGTCTTCATCATCGCCTTGGCGGACTCTCGCGCGATCAAAAAACTACCGCGGAGATTGATCGCGACGATCCGGTCGAACTGCTCGACCGTCGTCTCCAGCGCGGTGGTGTCGGCGCTGACCCCGGCGCTGTTCACCACCACGTCGATCCGCCCGTAGGCTTTGAGCGTGGCGGCGACGAGCGCCTGGGTCGACGACTCCTCCGCGACGTCCACCGGATGCCGCGCCTCGGTCCCGTCGGGCGGGAGATGCGGCTGCGTCACCGATTGATCGGCGGAGACGGCGATCGCCCCCTCGGCGCGAAACCGGGCGAGCACGGCGGCGCCGATCCCGCTTTCCCCGCCCGTCACCAGGGCGATTCGGTCCTGCAGCCGGCCGCTCATGGCTACCTGATCAGACAGTCTGACCGGATAACGCGGCGCGCCCCGGCGAATGCCGGAGCGCGCGCTTGTCCGAACGTCGACGCCATCAATCAGGCGATCTTGCCGACGGACTTCTCGAGGATGTCCCAGGCCTCGGCGCCGTACCTGCCCTTCCACTCCTCGTAGAACCCGGCCTTGCGCAGGGCTTCGCGGAACTCGTCGGCATTGACCCGATGGAACTGCAGGCCCTTCTGCGTCAGCTCCGCCTCCAGGCTGTTGTTCAGCTTGAAGATGTCTTCGCGCTGGCGCATCCCGGCGGCGTTCCAATGCTTGGCGACGATCGTCTTGAGATCGGCGGGCAGCCGCTCCCAGGAGCGACGATTGGCCAGGATGTGGAAGCCGTCCCACATGTGATTGGTGACGGACAGCGACTTCTGCACTTCGAAGAGCTTGGCCGCGTTGATGATCGCCAAGGGATTCTCCTGGCCTTCAACCACTTTGGTCTGCAGGGCGGAGTAGGTTTCGGCGAAGTTGATGCTGGTCGGGGCCGCGTCGAACGCCTTGAACATCGAAGTCCAGAGCGGGCTTGGCGGGACGCGGATCTTGAAGCCCTTCAAGTCGGCGGGGGTTAGGATCGGGCGCGTCGAAGAGGTGATCTGGCGGTAGCCGTTGTCCCACATCGTGTCCATGGCGACGAGGCCCGCCTTCTGGATCTGCGCGCGGACGTAGTTGCCAAGGGGGCCGTCCATCGCGGCCCAGACCTGACCGTAATCCTTGAAGGCGAAACCGACGCCGTTGATCGAGGCGGCCGGCACCAGCGTCGCGAGGATCAGGCCGGACAGGCTGAAGAAATCGATCGCGCCGGAGCGGACCTGGCTCAACATGTCGGTGTCGCCGCCAAGCTGGTTGTTCGGGAACACCTGGATTTCCATCCGGCCCCCGGATTCCTGCTTGATCGCCTCGGCGGCCTCCATCGCGCGGATGGTCAGCGGATGGGTGAGAACCGAATTGTTCGCGTATTTGTAGGTGAATTCGGCCGCGTTGGCGGGCCGGGTGCGAATATTGACCAGGGCGACGGCCCCAGCGGACGCCAGCAAGGCGCGACGGGTCATTTTGGGCATGACGACTCCTCTTTCAACGAACGGCTGTGACCTCAGGACGCGTTAAGGGAGAACGGAACCATGACCGAATTCCGGCGCCGCATGACTCAATCCTCCCCAAGGGCGCCTCTGTTCTGATCTGACGAGGCTTCCCTTACGCACGTAAGGTGTGATTAACGCCAACCCGGCGCCGTCGCGCAAGCCCCTGCGGCTGATGCGGCCTTGCCTGTTTGAAATGCGTATGCTTTTTGCTAGCCCTCTAGGCGATAAGCGCCCTTTAACAATTTTGGAGAGGCTGGAAATGACGAGCAAGACGTCGCCGATCGTCGGCGCCCTGGCGGGAATCGGCTTGGCCGCGGTTTTGAGCGCGCCGGCGCAAGCCCAGACGCCGCTGAAGATCGGCTTCATCGCCACCTTCTCCGGCCCCGGCGCGGCGTTAGGTCGCGACCTGCTGGACGGCTTCATGCTGGGCATCGACGCGTCGGGCGGCAGGCTGGGCGGCGTGCCCGTCGAAGTGATTCGCGAAGACGATCAGTTGAAGCCGGACGTGGGCCTCCAGGTCGCGCAGAAGCTGCTGCAGCGCGACAAGGTCGATCTGATGACCGGCGTGATCTTCTCCAACGTCATGATGGCGATCTATCAGCCCCTGGTGGAGAGCCAGACCTTCTTCATCAGCGGCAACGCCGGCCCGTCGGACATCGCCGGCGCCAGATGCTCGCAGTATTTCTTCTCCACTTCCTGGCAGAACGACCAGAGCCACGAGGCGATGGGCGCGCATCTGACCAAGACCGGCGTCTCCCGGGTCGTGATCCAGGCCCCGAACTATCAGGCCGGCAAGGACGCGCTGACCGGCTTCAAGCGCTACTACAAAGGCCAGGTGCTGGACGAGGTCTACACCACGGTCAACCAGCCGGACTACGCGGCGGAGCTCAGCTCGCTCCGCACCAAGCGCCCGCAGGGGCTCTATGTGTTCTATCCCGGCGGGATGGGCGTGAACTTCGTGAAGCAATACGCCCAGGCCGGGCTGAAGCGCACGATCCCGCTCTATTCCGCCTTCACGGTCGACGCGACCACGGTGGAGGCTCAGGGCGAAGCGGCGGTCGGCACCTTCGGCACGGCGTTCTGGACCTATGATCTGGCGACCGGCACGAACGAAGCCTTCGTGAAGGCCTATCGCGAGAAGTACAAGCGCATGCCGTCGACCTACGCCGCGCAATCCTATGACAGCGCGCGCCTGATCCACGCGGCCCTGACCGCCACCGGCGGCAAGGTCGACAACAAGGACGCCTTCCGCGACGCGCTGCGCAAGGCGGAGTTCCCGAGCGTGCGCGGCCCGTTCCGGTTCAACAACAACCATTTCCCGATCCAGAACTTCTACCTGTATGAGACGGTGAAGGACGCGCAGGGCCAGCTGGTTCAGGCCAATCGCGGAGTGGTGTTCGAGGATCACAAGGACGCCTACGCCGCTCAATGCCCAATGAAGTGGTAGGGATTAGCGCGCCTCCCACAAGATGATCGAGCTGCTGGCGATTCAGACGCTGAACGGGCTGCAGCTCGGCGTCCTGTTGTTCTTGATGGCCGCAGGGCTGACCCTGGTCCTCGGCATCATGAACATCGTCAATCTGGCGCACGGTTCGCTCTACATGCTGGGCGCCTTCTTTCTGGCGGCCGGCGTGGAGCGCACCGGCTCCTATGCGTTGGGCGCGCTGATCGCGGTCGCGGGCACGCTCGCGGTCGGGGTGGCGATGGAGCTGATCGCGCTGCGCAAGCTGCACGACCGCGACCATCTGGATCAGGTGCTCGCGACCTTCGGCATGATCCTGTTCTTCAACGAGATCATGCGCATGATCTTCGGCCCGGCGCCTCTGTCGGTGCCGATGCCTGCCCTTCTGGAGGGGCAGGTGATCCTGACCGACGATCTGGACTATCCGGTCTATCGGTTGATGGTGATCGCCGTCGGCCTCGCCGTCGCCGGGCTTTTGTACTGGCTGATCGTGAAGACGCGCTTGGGGATGCTGATCCGCGCCGGCGCGTCCAACCGCGCGATGGTCGCGGCCCTCGGGGTGGACGTCACGCTGCTCTACACGGGCGTCTTCGCCTTGGGCGCGGCCTTGGCCGGGCTCGCGGGGCTGATGGCGGCGCCGATCCTGTCGGTGGAAAGCGGGATGGGCGACGGGGTGTTGATCCTGACCTTCGTGGTGATCGTGATCGGCGGCATCGGCTCGATCCGCGGCGCCTTCGTCGCCGCCCTTCTGATCGGTCTGGTGGACACGATCGGGCGCAGCTTCCTGCCGATGGCGCTGCGCGAGCTGCTGTCGCCGACGCTGGCCGCCGGGGTGGGTCCGGCGCTGGCCTCCATGACGATCTATCTGCTGATGGCCTTGGTGCTGACCTTCCGGCCGCAGGGCCTTTTCCCGGCGCGGACCGGCTGATGACCCGTCAAGCGCGCGTGATCCTGGCCGTTTCGGCCATCTTGTTGCTTCTGCCGGTGGCGACCAGCCTGCTGGGCCAGCCATTCTATCTGACCTTCATGACGCGGGTGCTGATCTTCGCCCTGGCCGCGCTGAGCCTGGACCTGATCCTGGGCTATGGCGGCATGGTGAGCCTGGGCCACGCCGCGTTCTTCGGCGTCGCCGCCTATGTCGTCGGCATCTGCGCGGCGGAGGGGGTGCATCAGGCCTGGATCCAATGGCCTCTGGCGATCGGCGCGACCGCGCTGGCCTCGACGCTGATCGGTCTGGTCGTGCTCCGCACGTCGGGCGTCTACTTCATCA
Source organism: Elsteraceae bacterium (assembly GCA_049240905.1). Taxonomy (GTDB): domain Bacteria; phylum Pseudomonadota; class Alphaproteobacteria; order Elsterales; family Elsteraceae; genus JBMLRS01. The sequence goes on along the minus strand of JBMLRS010000261.1, from coordinate 1,227 downwards.
TGATCACGCTGGCCTTCGGGCAGATGCTGTATTTCCTGTTCGTGTCGCTGCGCCAGTACGGCGGCGACGACGGCTTGACCCTGCCGATGCGCAGCCAACTGCCGGGCCTGGATCTGGGCCATGGGCCGACGCTCTATTATCTGACGCTCGCGATCCTGGCGGCTTGCCTGCTGATCCTGCACCGGATGACCAACTCGCGCTTCGGGCTGCTGCTGCAGGGCGCCAAGCACAACGCGCGGCGCATGGGAGCGCTGGGCTTTCCGGTGTTTCGCTACCGGTTGGCCGCTTTCGTGATCGCTGGCGTGATGTGCGGGATCGCCGGCGTGCTGCAGGCCAATCTGACCCAGTTCGTCAGCCCGTCCTACATGGGGTGGACGCGATCGGGCGAGCTGATCGTGATGGTGGTGATGGGCGGCATGGGCACGCTGTTCGGCCCGATCCTGGGCGCCTTCGCCTTGCTTGCGCTGGAGGAGGGCTTGTCCGAGCTGACGATCCACTGGATGGCGATCCTGGGGCCGATCCTGGTGCTTCTGGTGCTGTACGCGCGACGCGGCTTGTGGGGCCTGGTGGAAGGCAAGCGTCCGCATGAGTGAGCTGCTGCAGGTGCGCGGGCTGGTGAAGCGCTTCGGCGGGCTTCTGGCCACCGACCATGTCGATCTCGACGTGAGGATGGGCGAGATCCACGCGGTGATCGGCCCAAACGGCGCCGGCAAGACCACGCTGATCGCGCAATTGCAGGGCGAACTGCCGTGTGACGAGGGGTCGATCCTGTTGGAGGGGCGGGACATCCGCGCCGCGCCGCCCTGGCGCCGCTCCCTGGCCGGGATCGCGCGCAGCTTCCAGATCACCTCGATCATCGCGCCCTTCACCGCGCTGGACAACGTCGCCCTCGCCGTGCAGGCGCATGCCGGGCACAGCTTCCGATTCTGGAAAGCCGCGCGCGGCGACGACGCGCTCCGCGACCCCGCCCGGCGCGCGCTCGCGCGCGTCGGTCTCGCCGACCGGGCGGACATCCCAGCCGGCGTGCTGTCGCATGGCGAACAACGGCAGTTGGAGCTGGCCATGGCGATCGCGACCGGCCCGCGCCTGTTGCTGCTGGACGAGCCGATGGCCGGCATGGGCAAGGAGGACAGCGCCCGGATGGTGGAGCTGATCGCCAGCCTCAAGCGCGACCACGGCATTCTGTTGGTCGAGCATGACATGGACGCGGTGTTCGCCCTGGCCGAC
>JBMLRS010000260.1:0-5478 GCA_049240905.1 Elsteraceae bacterium | reverse complement strand
TCTCCTGGTGCCCCACTGCCAACTGCGGGTACATGTTCTTCCACGAGAAGGACGATGCCGAAAGATTTTAATGCTTGTAGTGCAAAAAAGAGTATTGTCTCAACTGCAGAGTCTAGTGGCACAGGGATATGACGTGCAAGGAGTACAAGGTCAGTGCCACTACCTCTGAAGACGACTAAAAATTCATGGCCTTCGTCAAGGGCAAGAAATTCAAGCAATGCCACGGGGTGGTCTGAGTCTGGTCGAACCCGCGTCGGCGTATCTCCCAGCCTATCGGGCCGCGCTGGAGACCGGCTGGTCCGCCAACACCACGCGCGACACCTCCGGCCTGGAGTTGCGTAAGATCGCGCTCGATCCGGAGAGATTCCTGGCGGATTTCGTCTGGAAGCCTGGCCAGGAGATCGATCTCGGCGGCGGCAAATTCGTCGAGCGGCTGCCCGGCGTGACGCGCTGGATCTGGGACGGCGCCTTTTGCGGCTCGATCAATTTCCGTCATGTCCAGGGAGCGGAGGATCTGCCTGAGCATGTCTCCGGCCATATCGGGTATTCGGTCGTCCCATGGAAGCGCCGCCAGGGCTGCGCCAGCTTCGCCTTGCGCGCCATCCTTCCGATCGCAGCCGATCGCGGTCTCAGTCGCGTGATGGTGACCTGCGATCCGGACAATGTCGGTTCGCGGCGGGTGATCGAATCCTGCGGGGGAGAGCCGGTCGAGCCGCTGGATCCGACGGCGGAGAAATACCGCTTCTGGATCAAGACCGGCGCTTACCCCTGAATCAGCGCTTTCCAGGCGTCCGGCAGATAGCGCGACGGCGGCAGGATCGAGCAGTATTGGCCCGGCTTCAGCCCGCGCCGCTCGATCACTTTTCCTTCGTTCTCCGTGTTCACGCCGAACAGGAAGAACGCATCCGCGAGGTCCTCGCTCCAGGGCACCACCGGCAAGTTGCAGCCTGGCGCGAAGAAGCCCTGCTTCTCCGCCTGATCATCCACGAACCCGGCGATGCCTTGCAGGCCCAGGTGATTGACGACGGTGGTGGACCTTGCGCCGCAGCCATAGACCATCGGTTTTCTCCGCTCCGACAGCAGGGCCTGCAGGGCGTCGCGCAGGATCGGGAAGCCTTCCTTGTAGCGTTGGATGATCGCGCCGTCACCGCCGCGCGGCAGCAGTCCGGTGATCGGCTTCTGGCGCTTCTCCACGAACACCGTCAGCGCGCGGCCGGAGAACAGCGTGGTCTCGTGATGGATGATCGAGAGGTTGTGGCGTTTGAGCAGCTGATCCAGCGTGTTCAGGGTGAACAGGTTCACATGTTCTTCCCACAGCCCGTAATCCAGCGTCTCGATCTGCCACTGGCTGTCCGGGATCTCGATCACCAGCATGGCGTCCGGCTTCATCACCGTGCTCAACGCGTTCAGGAAGCCGTGCAGATCGACGATATGCTCCAGCACCTGACGGGTGATGATGACGTCGTAGCTGCCCTCCAGCTGATAGAGCATGGAGGGGCCGAAGAAGCTGTTGAGCACCCGCAGCCCTTTGGCGCGCGCCAGTTGATAGACGTCGTTGGCGGGCTCCACGCCGACGCAATTGGTGATGCCCTGTTCGCGCAGGCTGTTGAGGAAGCTGCCGTCGTTGCAGCCGATCTCCAGCAAGCGCGACTCCGGCCCAAGCTGGGTGAAGGAGCGCAACACCTGGATCAGGCGATCCACATGCGGCTGGTTCTTCCACTGGCTGAAGGTCAGATAATTCTCGTAAAGGATTTCCGGCGCGATCGGGTTGGTCAGCTGGAGAAAATCGCAGGTCGTGCAGTGGCCAAGCCTGAAGGGATAGCCTTTGACGGCTTCGTCCGCCGTGCGCTTCAAGTGATGCACGATCGGCTGCTCGCCGAAATCGAGCAAGGGCTCGACGGTGGAGGAGCCGCACAGACGGCACGTCAGTCTAGTCACTCGGAGAATCCATCAAAATCGAGGAAACACCTCAATATCAGGCGGCGCCCGCTTGGGCGAGATGCTTTGCGTGCGTGGTCGCAGCCGACCCCAGCGCGAATAGAGTTTGGCCCGGCGTCCGGCATTGGGCAGATTGCCGTTGATCGGCGAACGATTCGGAATCAGTGACGCTGCAATGTCGGTTCGCACAAGAATTCTGCTGGGTTGCTTGGCGCTGACGCTGGTCACGGTGCTGCTTGGCGTCTACTCGCGGGAGGCGGACAAGCGCCTCGGCGGGCTGGGTCTGCGGATCTATGACGAAGCCTTCATGGCCGTGAACTATATGCGCGCGGCGCAGTACGGCTTCGCGGAGCTGTCGGGGCGCTATCGTCAAAGACAGTCCAAGGGGGAGGCGACCGATCCGGCCGATCTGGCGACCGCGGTGGACGCGGTTCTTGAAGATCTGGATGTCGCGCGCGACCGCGCGATGTCGGATCAGGGCCGAGCCGCCGCGGAAAGCCTGCGCGGGGAGCTGACGGCGTTCAAATCGCTCCTCGCCTCCAACGATCTGAATCGGTTCGAGCAGGCGATCGACCGGATCGAACATAGTTTCACGGTCCTGTCCGAACGCTACGCCGCCGATGGTTTCCGCTTCCGTCGGCAAGTCGAGGCGCTGGTGGCGGAGAACGAGCGCAACACCCTCTTGGCTATCGGCGCCTCGGTCGTGATCGCCTTGGCCATCACGGCCTTGCTCGCGCGCTCGATCCTGCCCTCGATCCGGCAGACCGTCTCCGTCGCGCTGGCCATCGCCCAGGGCAAGCTGGACAACAAGATCGATCCGCGCGGCTCCAGCGAACTGGCCCAGATGGGCCGCGCGCTCGACACCATGCAGAAGGCGATCGCTGACAATCTCGCCCGCATCGAGGCGCTCAGGCGCACCGAGGCGGAGGCCCAGGCGGAGCGACAACGCGCTCAGGAGCAAGTCAACGCCTTCACCGAGGCGGCGTTGCAGGCCAGCCGCGCGCGCTACGCCCTGGTGGCGCAGGGCGCCAATGACGGTTTGTGGGATTGGGAGCTGGCGAGCAACGCCGCCTTCTTCTCTCCCCGCTGGCGCGCGATGATGGACCTGTCGCCGGGCGACGAGGCTTCGACCATCGATCTTTGGCTCGATCGCATCCATCCCGACGATCTGCCCGAACTGAAGCGGCGGATGGACGCCCATATCGCGGGCAGGACCGAGTTTTTCGAGGCGGAGTATCGGATCAGCGGAGCCGAGTCGGACGCGGAGGAGCGCTGGATGCTGGCGCGCGGCGCCTGCGTGCGCGACGCGGCCGGCGCGGTGGAGCGGGTCGCCGGCTCTCAGACCGACATCACCCTGCGCAAGCGTTATGAGCGCAAGCTGGAGATCGCCGCCTACGAGGATCCGCTGACCGGGATCGCCAACCGGCTTTATCTCCAGCATCGGCTGGAGACGATGGAGCCCGGCGATCCCGCCGCCCAGGCCTTGATGATCATCCTGAACATCGACCGCTTCCGCCAGATCAACAACATCCATGGCGCCAAGGTGGCCGATGGGGTGCTGGTCGCCGCCGCGGGCCGCATGCTGGCCGAGATCGATCCCCCGGCGGTCTGCGCCCGCAGCGCGGGCGACGAGTTCACGCTCTGGTTTCCAGCTCTGTCTGCGGCCGAGGCGGAGAGCGTCGCGTCGCGGATCCAGGCGGTCTTCGCCGCGCCCCTGCGCTGCGGGGATCTGGAGTTGACGGTCAAGGTGAGCGGCGGGGTCGCCAGCGCGCCGGCGGACCGCGCGGGCGTCGCGCTGTTGGCCGAGGCGCGGGCGGCGCTGGATCAGGCCAAGCGGTTGGGCGGCGATCGCTTCCAGACCTATGACGACAGACTGCGCAAGGACACCGAAGTCCGTCTGCGGATCGAGAGCGAGCTCGGCTCCGCGCTCTCCGCCGGGCAGATCTTCCTGATGTATCAACCGGTCGTGAATCTGACGCGCGACCGGATCGGCGGCTTTGAAGCGCTCGCCCGTTGGACTCACCCGGAGTTGGGCTCGATCCCGCCCGGCCGTTTCGTGCCGATCGCGGAGGAGACCGGGGCAATCGTCGATCTTGGGAAGTTCGCGCTGCAGGCCGCCGCTGATCAGGCCGCGATCTGGATGTCGAGCGGCAAGGTCGATCCGGATTTCACCATCGCGGTCAATCTCTCGCCCCGTCAGTTCGTCGACAGCCGAAACGCGCGCGACATCCTCGCCTTCCTTGACGGTCAGGGCGCCGCGGCGCGCCATCTGAAGCTGGAGATCACCGAGGGCGTTCTGCTGAACGATCCAACCGCGATGCGCTCGCTGCTCGGCGCTTTCAAGGAGCGCGGCGTCACTTTGTCCTTGGATGATTTCGGCACCGGCTACTCCTCGCTCAGCTATCTGCACCAGTCTCCGTTCGACGTGCTCAAGATCGACCGGGCCTTCGTCATCGACATGGCGGTTTCCGGCGAGGCGCTGCGTCTGGTCCGCTCGATCATCGAACTGGGCCATGACCTGGGGCTGGAGATCGTCGCGGAGGGCGTCGAGACCGAGCCCCAGGCCCGTCTGCTGCGGGAGCTTGGATGCGACTTCATTCAGGGCTACCTCTACTCCCGCCCCCTGGAGATCGCGGCCGCCGACGCCCTGATCGGGCGTCACCATCAGCCGGGATGGCACGGCCTTTCAATTTCTTGATCCGGCGCGCTGGCCCAACCGCGCGCGAGGCTTATCTTTCTAGGGTTAAACCAAAGGATCGCCGGGCATGAGACTTGCGCTCGCCATCGCCTTCTGTTCGCTGCTCTTCGCATCGCCTGGCTCGGCGGAGGATTCAGCGGAGCCGGAGGTCGTTTGGCCGCCGCCGATCGATCGGTTCGACAGCGGCAAGCTGTTGGCCACCTCCGGCGTCTCTCAACTCGAAGGGGCCGCCGGGGGCGGATTGGCGGCTTGGTCGTTGATCGCCGGCTACGGCACGCGCGACGCGATCGGGGCCAAGGCGCACTACACCTTCATCGGCCTGCCGGACTATCAACTCCACGCCGGCGGCATGGCGATCGGTTTCTTCGACCGGCTGGAACTGTCCTACGCGCGCCTGTCCTTCGACACGATGGAGACGGGTCGCCGGCTCGGCATCGGCAAGGGCTACCGCTTTGAGCAGGATGTGCTGGGCGCCAAGCTGCGGCTGTTCGGCGACGCGGTTTACGACCAGGATAGCTGGCTGCCGCAGGTCGCGGTCGGCGTGCAGTACAAGATCAACCGGAACGCTCCGGTCCTGCGCGCCATCGGCGCCAAACGCGACCGCGACGCGGATTATTATGTCGCCGCGACCAAGCTGTTCCTGGACGAAAGCCTGCTTCTCAACGCCACGCTGCGCATGACGCGCGCCAATCAGTTCGGTCTGCTGGGCTTCGGCGGCGACCGCGGCGACGCTTACAAGCCGCAGATCGAGGCGTCGGCCGCCTATTTCCTGTCCAAGGCATGGGCGCTCGGGGCGGAGTACCGGACCAAGCCCAATAATCTGGGGTTCGCGCGCGAACAGA
>JBMLRS010000259.1:0-5853 GCA_049240905.1 Elsteraceae bacterium | reverse complement strand
AGGAGTTCCTGCAGGTCGACACCACCAACATCCTGTTCATCTGCGGCGGCGCCTTCGCCGGGCTGGAGAAGATCATCTCCGGCCGCACCAAGGGCACCTCGATCGGCTTCGGCGCCGACGTGCGCGCGCCCGACGAACGGCGCACCGGTCAGATCCTGCGCGAAGTCGAACCTGAGGATCTGCTGAAATTCGGCCTGATCCCGGAATTCATCGGCCGCCTGCCGGTCGTCGCCACGTTGGACGATCTGGACGAGTCCGCGCTGATGGAGATCCTGGTGAAGCCGAAGAACGCGCTGGTGAAGCAGTACCAGCGCCTGTTCGAGATGGAGGACGTGCGTCTCGCCTTCTCCGAGGACGCGTTGCGCGCCATCTCCGGCAAAGCGCTCGCGCGCAAGACCGGCGCGCGCGGCCTGCGCTCCATCATGGAGAGCATCCTGCTGGATCCCATGTTCGATCTGCCCGGCCTTGACGGGGTGGACGAGATCGTGGTCAGCCGCGAGGTCGTCGAGGGAAGGGCGCAACCGCTCTACACCTACTCGTCCGAGCGTCGCAGCGACACCGGCGCCAGCGCCTGAGCGATCAGGCGCTGAGCGGCCGCCCTCGGAAGCTTGGTTTCAAATCCATGACAAAAGCTACCTTGAAGGGGATGCCGTTCCACCCATCTCTCGACTAGGCCCTTGAGACCGCGCCGGGGATCGGCGCCTCAAGGGGCGCAAAGCACGAGGTCTCATGACTGATAAACCGTTAAGCGAATTCATCCCCGTTCTGCCGTTGCGCGACATCGTCGTGTTTCCGCACATGATCGTGCCGCTGTTCGTGGGTCGCGAAAAATCCGTCCGAGCGCTCGAGGACGTGATGAAGGAGGACAAGCAGATCCTGCTTGTCACCCAGAAGAACGCCGCGCAGGACGATCCCGCCGCAGACGACATCTACAAGATCGGCACGCTCGCCTCCGTGCTGCAGCTGCTGAAGCTGCCGGACGGCACTGTGAAGGTTCTGGTGGAGGGCTCCAAGCGCGCCCGCCTCACTGGCTTCTCCGACAACCCCAACTTCTTCCAGGCCAGCGCCGAAGTGATCGCCGATCTGATCGGCGACGAGCGGGAGCTGGAGGCGCTCTCGCGCGCGGTGGTCACGCAGTTCGAGCAATACATCAAGCTCAACAAGAAGATCCCGCCCGAGGTGCTGACCTCGGTGAACCAGATCGAAGAGGCCGGCAAGCTGGCCGACACGATCGCCTCGCATCTGAGCCTTAAGATCCCGGACAAGCAGGAGCTGCTGGAGACCGAGACGATCTCCGCGCGGCTTGAGAAGATCTACGCCTTCATGGAAGGCGAGATCGGCGTGCTTCAGGTGGAGAAGCGCATCCGCAATCGCGTGAAGCGCCAGATGGAGAAGACTCAGCGCGAATACTATCTCAACGAGCAGTTGAAGGCGATCCAGAAGGAGTTGGGCGAGAACGACGAAGGCAAGGACGAGTCGGCCGAGCTGGAGGAGCGGATCAACAAGACCAAGCTCTCCAAGGAAGCGCGCGACAAGGCCCTGGCCGAGCTGAAGAAGCTGAAGTCGATGAGCCCGATGTCGGCCGAAGCCACGGTGGTGCGCAATTATCTCGACTGGATCCTCTCGATCCCTTGGGAGCAGCGCAGCCGCATCAAGCGCGACCTTAAGGTCGCCAACAAGGTGCTCGACACCGACCATTACGGCTTGGACAAGGTGAAAGAGCGGATCATCGAGTATCTCGCGGTCCAGCTCCGCGTGAACAAGATGAAGGGCCCGATCCTCTGCCTGGTCGGCCCGCCCGGCGTGGGCAAGACCTCGCTCGGCAAGTCGGTCGCGAAGGCGACGGGCCGCAATTTCGTGCGCATGTCTTTGGGCGGCGTGCGGGACGAGGCCGAAGTTCGCGGCCATCGGCGCACCTATATCGGCTCCATGCCGGGCAAGGTGATCCAGGGCATGAAGAAGGCCAAGACCTCCAACCCGCTGTTCCTGCTCGACGAGGTCGACAAGATGGGCGCGGATTGGCGCGGCGATCCGGCCTCGGCCTTGCTGGAGGTGCTGGATCCAGAGCAGAACTCGACCTTCGCCGATCACTACCTGGAGGTCGACTACGATCTGTCCGACGTGATGTTCGTGACCACGGCCAACTCGCTGCGCATGCCGCAGCCGCTGTTGGACCGCATGGAGATCATCCGCATCCCCGGCTACACTGAGGATGAGAAGGTCGAGATCGCCAAGCGCCACCTGATCCCGAAGCTGATCAAGTCGCATGGCCTGCGCAAGAAGGAGTGGTCGATCTCCGACGACGCGATCCGCGACGTCATCCGCTACTACACCCGCGAGGCGGGCGTTCGTAATCTGGAGCGTGAGATCGCCAACCTGACGCGCAAGGCGACGCGCGACATCATGCTCAAGAAGGCGACCGCGGTCGCCGTCACGCGGCGGAATCTCGAGAAGTTCGCGGGCATCAAGAAGTACCGCTACGGCGAGGCCGAAGGCACCGACATGGTCGGCGTCGTCACTGGTCTGGCTTGGACGGAAGTGGGCGGCGAACTGCTGACCATCGAATCCGTGATGCTGCCCGGCAAGGGCCGAATCACTTCCACAGGGAAGCTCGGCGACGTCATGAAGGAATCGGTCCAGGCGGCCGAATCCTATGTGAAGTCGCGCGCGATCTCCTACGGGATCAAGCCGACCCTGTTCCAGAAGCGGGACATTCACGTCCATGTTCCGGAAGGGGCCACGCCCAAGGACGGGCCGTCGGCGGGCATCGCGATGACCACGGCGATCGTCTCCGTCCTCACCGGCATCGCGATCCGTCGCGACGTGGCGATGACCGGGGAGGTGACCCTGCGGGGCAGGGTGCTCCCGATCGGCGGACTCAAGGAAAAGCTGTTGGCTGCTTTGCGGGGAGGCCTGAAGACAGTATTGATCCCGTCCGAGAACAGTAAAGACTTGGCGGATATTCCAGACAACGTGAAGCGCGCTTTGACGATCATTCCGGTCTCTACGGTCGATGAAGTGCTGGGACACGCCTTGGCGAGCCCGTTGGCGCCCATCGAATGGAACGAACCGGACGATCTTCCCGTCACCCCGCCAACCGCGGCGGAGGAACCGGAGGAGCGGCCGGGCCTGCTGACGCATTGACGAATCAAGCCGCTGACGAAGATCGAGTTGCGATCAAGCGGCTTTTTTCTCTTGCCTTTCGAAGGCGTGCACCTGAGAAAAGGCGCTCATTTGTGTCGAACGGGGGAGCCCAACGTGAATAAAAATGAACTCGTCGCGTCGGTGGCGCAGCATGCGGGTCTGGCGAAAACCGATGCGGCAAAGGCGGTTGACGCCGTTTTTGACGCCATCGAAGGTGCGCTGAAGGCTGGAGATGAAGTGCGGTTGGTTGGTTTCGGCACCTTCTCCGTGACCAAGCGTCCTGCTTCGGAAGGTCGTAATCCGCGCACCGGCGATAAGATCAAGATCGCCGCTTCGACCCAGCCGAAGTTCAAGGCTGGCAAGGGTCTCAAGGACGCCGTCAACTAGTTCAGACGGTCCCTCAACGGAATGCTCGCCCCACGTCCTGTGGGGCGAGCCCTTCCCATCTTTCGAGTGACTGCGACGGGCGGTTAGCTCAGCGGTAGAGCGACGGTTTTACACGCCGTTGGTCGGGGGTTCGATCCCCTCACCGCCCACCAGCCGAGACGGCGAAGGGCGCGTAATCCAGGAATTCCGACGTCCTCGTCGCCCGGTGGAACGGCGCGAAGGCGATTATCCCTAAGAAGCGAGACAGTCGCCAAAAACTATTTTGGAACTTTCCGCATCGTTGCTTGACAGGGGCGAAGCGCGCTCTTATCAAGCCAGTCCTCGCCGCACGGCGCTTCGTGTGGGGGTGTAGCTCAGTTGGTTAGAGCGCCGGCCTGTCACGCCGGAGGTCGCGGGTTCGAGCCCCGTCACTCCCGCCACTCTTTTCATCGTCAAAATCGCTTCACTCCGTTCGGTATCCGGACGCATGGGAACCTTTTGCGATTTTTCAAGGGGCGTCCTGCGAAACGAAGCCGCAGTTGAAAACCGAGGTGGCTTTCCGTTGCGCTTTCGCCGTAGAAGGGGCGTGGCTATACTGCGCCGCAACACTGGATCGAGAGGGCCCGCAAGTCGTGCTGTCCGAATATCTGCCGATCTTGATTTTCCTGGGCGTCGCCATCGGTTTCGCCGTCGTGGCGGTTGGCCTGTCGATGGTCGCCGTGAAGCAAAATCCCGATTCCGAGAAGGTCTCGGCCTACGAATGCGGCTTCGAGGCGTTCGACGACGCGCGCAGCAAATTCGACGTTCGATTCTATCTGGTCGCGATCCTTTTCATTATTTTCGACCTGGAAGTGGCCTTCCTGTTCCCCTGGGCGATTACGCTGGGCGACATCGGGCTGCTTGGATTTTGGTCGATGGTCGCCTTCCTCGGCGTGCTGACGGTCGGGTTCATTTATGAGTGGAAGAAGGGGGCGCTGGAATGGGAATGACCGCGACGACTGGGGCGCGGCCGCTTGAGCCAGGCGCTGATCAGGACGCGCTGCTGAATGCGGTTTCGGGTGAGTTGGCGGAGAAAGGCTTCGTCGTCGCCCAACTCGACAATCTGGTGAATTGGGCCCGCACGGGCTCTTTGTGGCCGATGACCTTCGGTCTCGCCTGTTGCGCGGTGGAGATGATGCACACCGCCGCGAGTCGCTATGATCTCGACCGGTTCGGGCTGGTGTTCCGCCCAAGCCCACGCCAATCCGACGTGATGATCGTCGCCGGCACCCTCACCAATAAAATGGCCCCGGCGCTGCGCAAGGTCTACGACCAGATGCCGGAGCCGCGCTGGGTGATCTCCATGGGGTCCTGCGCCAATGGCGGAGGCTATTACCACTATTCTTATTCGGTGGTGCGCGGCTGCGACCGCATCGTGCCGGTCGACATCTATGTCCCTGGCTGCCCGCCGACCGCCGAAGCGCTGCTGTACGGCATTCTTCAACTGCAGAAGAAGATCCGCCGCACCGGCAGCTTCGTGCGCGGCTAAAGGGGAATGACAGCGTGAGCGATCTCGAACTCGGACAGCAGATCCGGGACAAGCTGCCCACCATCGTCACGGACGTTGCGGTGCAGGGCGGCGAGTTGGTTCTGCACTGCGCCCGCGACGGTCTGCCGACCCTCCTGACCTTCCTGCGAGACAACGCGGCCTGCCAGTTTCGGCAGCTGATGGACGTCTGCGGCGTGGATTATCCCGAGCGTCCCGAGCGGTTCGACGTGGTCTATCACCTGCTCAGCCCGCGTTTTAACAAACGCGTCCGCGTCAAGGTGACCACTGACGAGAACCACCCTGTGCCGAGCGCCACGCCGATCTTCAGCTCGGCCGGCTGGTTCGAGCGCGAGGCGTGGGACCTGTTCGGGATCCTGTTCTCCGATCACCCGGATCTGCGGCGCATCCTCACCGACTACGGGTTCGAAGGGCATCCGCTGCGCAAGGACTTCCCGCTCACTGGATATGTCGAAGTGCGCTACGACGACGAGCAGAAGCGGGTCGTCTATGAACCGGTCAAGCTGACCCAGGATTTCCGCAGCTTCGACTTCCTGAGCCCTTGGGAGGGCATGACCACCACCGTGCTGCCGGGCGACGAAAAAGCGCCGATCGGCGCGCGCCAACCCGCGCCTTAGGCCAGAGCATCGTCATGGCGGAAGCCCTTATCAAATCCTACACCATGAACTTCGGCCCCCAGCACCCGGCGGCGCACGGCGTGCTGCGGCTGGTGCTGGAGATGGACGGCGAAGTGGTGGAGCGCGCCGATCCGCATATCGGCCTGCTGCATCGCGGCACCGAAAAGCTGATCGAGCACA